>CAZJOY010000236.1:0-6494 GCA_964547705.1 uncultured Methylobacter sp.
AAGCCAATAGCTATATCATAAATTATCGCTTCGCTTCAATATGACTGACTACTAGGTTGTCATACGAATAGCAACAGAGTTAATCGATATTCAATAATTTCAACTCGGACAGTGCGAAGAGACCATGGATGTTGCTTGCTATCGTCGAACTGAGCTTCACGTTTTTTTCTCTGCAGGAAGAGAGCCAAGCGGAAAGTAATCCAATCTTAACAGGAGTTTTTCCACCGTCCGAGGTGGCAGAACCGGCATGACTGATTAAGTAGACATGTTTCTCATGCGATGTCTTTCACCGAACTGACGCGGTTTACCGCAAGCGGACAACCTTAGTAAACCGTAGCATCAAAATGACACCGGTACCAAGGAGAAAGTAGGTCCACTTTCCGCTCTTAAAAATCAATGACCCGCTCCAAACCTTGGATAAAAATACACCAAGACACCATGGAGAATGAATTATGAACAGAGCCACGTCAACCACACGTAATATTTCTGCATTATGCATGTCGGCCACATTACTGTTGTTTAGCCATATATCTTTCGCAGACGATTCAAGCCCTTTCAAGGCCCAGAGGGATTCTCAAACAAATGAGCAATCTGCAAAGCAAGATCCTATCGTAAACAATGCCACCCAAATGGTCAGCCAAGGTCGAGATATTTTCCGCTTCGATACTTTTGGTGATGAACAATTCTGGGGCGATGCCCTGCACTTGCATCAGACCATCGAAGGCGAGGTTTTTGGCGGAATCGGGTCTGGTTTGACGCCCAAACAAGCCTTGAAGTTGGGTCTCAAAGTTGATGTCGATGCACTGCCTCCGGCGCTTGTTCAACAGCTTAAAAAGGGCAAAGTCAACCTGAATGATGTAGCAGTCACTTTGGCTCTGATACAGCAAAACGCCGTACTGGGCGTCAAAGGCACCTTTAATTCCGACGGCTCGTTGAAAACCATCGGTCTTACCTGTGCCCTCTGTCACTCCACTGTGAATGACTCTCTGACCCATGGCATCGGTCAACGGCAGGATGGCTGGGCGAATCGCGACCTTAATGTCGGCGCCGTTATCGCCTCTGCTCCCAATGTACAGCCGTTCGTCGATTTGTTAAAAACCGTGAATCCTGAAATTGATGCCGATGCTGTGCGCGCAGTCTTGAAAAGTTGGGGGCCCGGTAAATTCGATGCGGAGTTGCTGCTGGACGGCAAAGCATTCAATCCACAGCAGATTACTAATGGGATAGTTACAGCAACCAATGTTCCTGGCGCTACACTCCTTCCCAATGCTTTTGGTCTAGCAGGTTTCAACCAGCACACCTGGACTGGCGATTGGGGTTCTGTGCCTTATTGGAATGCGTTTGTGGCGGTGCTGGAATTGCGAGGAATCGGCAACTTCTTCGATCCCCGGCTGGATGATGCCAATAAGTTCCCCATTGCCGCAGCAAACCACTTTGGGCATACGACCGTGGATAACCCGGATGATGACCAAGTGACCTCCAAACTACCGGCTCTCCACTTCTATCAATTAGCGCTTCCTGTCCCAAAACCACAACCCGGGGTTGACTTCGATCAAGCGGCGGCCAAGCGTGGGGATGACCTGTTCAACGGCAAGGCCAATTGTGAAAGTTGTCACCATGAGCCACTTTGGACAGAACCGGGCTGGAATCTGCATAAACCCGATGAGTTGAAAATCGATAGCTTCGAAGCCGATCGTGCTCCAGGCAACAGTTATAAGACAATGAACTTGGCTGGCCTCTTCGTGCGGGAGCGCGGATTATTCATGGATCAGCAGAACAAGGGCCGGTTTTATCACGACGGCCGCTTCTCGACCCTGCTGGACGTGGTGAGTAGTTACGACGCCCGCTTTGCGCTAGGGCTCTCCAACCAGGAAAAACACGATCTGGTCGAATACCTGAAATCGTTGTGATGGTTTCGACAAACAGGTGTCATCGTTCATGATAGCTATTGATCCGGAAGTTGCGCTGATTGTACTGAGATTTGGGTTTTTTCAGGCAGGGTTTCATGCATTATCCAATCGATGTGCTTAATGCCAAAGCTTCTGGTGTCATTGAGGTCTTTTCGCCCTATAACGGAGAACCCGTCGGTTCAGTTGAATGCATTGATGCTAAAGGCGTAGAGGCCACTTTAAACAACATGACTGAGGTTTTTCGTAACAAGAAAAACTGGTTGCCGGTGCATGAGCGTATTGCCATCTTGGAACATGTGGCTCTGGCTATGCAGGAACGATCTGAGCAATTAATCGCTATTGCCATTGCCGAAGGCGGCAAACCTTATACGGATACCCAAATTGAGCTGCTAAGAGCTATCGACAGTATCAAAATTTGTAGCCAATGCCTACGCTCCGAGCATGGTACGGAAATACCTATGCAGTTAAATCCGGCATCCATGAATCGGCTGGCTTTTACTCATAGGGAACCCATTGGTCCTGTGGTTGCGGTCAGTGCGTTTAATCATCCGCTTAATTTAATTGCCCATCAGGTCGGCCCAGCGGTTGCAGCAGGTTGCCCGATCATTATTAAACCGGCACGGGAAACCCCGCTATCGGCTTTTGCATTAGTTGAACTATTTCACCAAGCCGGATTGCCGGCTGCTTGGTGTCAGCCGGTTATGATTGACGATAATAGGGTTACCGAACGATTGGTGACGGATAAGCGTGTGGCCTTTTTCAGCTTTATCGGCAGTGCCGACGTTGGCTGGACATTGCGATCCAAGCTGGCGCCCGGAACCCGTTGCTCTTTGGAGCATGGCGGAGTTGCACCGGTGATTATTGCCGAGGATGCGGATCTTAATAAGATATTGCCTTTAATGACGAAAGGCGGTTTTTATCATGCCGGGCAAGTGTGCGTTTCTGTGCAACGCATTTATGCTCATCGCTCCATTGCCTATAAAGTGGCGTCCGAACTTGCGATACTGGCGGAACAAATGACGGTAGGTAATCCTGCTGATTCCAGCACTGATATAGGGCCTTTGATCCGGCATCGGGAAGTCGATCGCGTTGAATCCTGGGTTAATGAAGCCATCGCAGAAAAGACCGAATTGATAACCGGCGGCAAGCGGTTTTCTGCATCGCTGTATCAACCGACGGTGTTATTCAACCCTCCGGTAACAAGCAAGGTCAGTCAGCTGGAAATATTCGGCCCGGTCATTTGCATTTACGAATATAACGACATAGACCATGCTATTGAGCAAGCGAATGCCCTGCCCTACGCCTTCCAGGCGGCTATTGCCACCCAAAATATCGATACGGGTTTATATGCATTTAAACACTTGGCCGCATCGACGGTGATGATAAACGACCACACTGCGTTTCGTGTGGACTGGATGCCGTTTGCCGGTTTGCGCAAATCCGGCTATGGTACAGGCGGTATTCCTTATACTTTTCGCGATATGCAGATTGAAAAAATGGCCATCATCCATTCTGCGGCTTTATAGTTATACTGAAACCGTTTTTCGCTATTGTGAAAGGCTGCGGATTTTAATTCAGATAATGTGCTGCTGGCACACAATGGGTACGCTTAAGATGAAAGATACAGAAAATCTATCCGAAAAAGCAAAGTTCTTACAGGAACTGCTTGTTTCACAACAAACACTGCTACTATCGACAGCTTCCGGAAGCGGCGTTCCTGATCTGAGTGTCGCTCCCTTTGTGCGAGATCAAGCGGGGTGCTTTTATATTTTTGTCAGCGAACTTGCTACGCATACGGCTAATTTGCTGAATAATTCCCAGGCCTCAATGATGTTTATTCGCCCCGAATCCGAATCGAACAATCTTTTTGCGCGTGAACGTGCTGTGTTCAATTGTAAAGTCAGGGAAATAGCACGTAATGAGCAGCTCTATGCGACTCAGTTAAAAGCGTTTCAGGATAAGTTTGGCGAAATCGTCAGTTTATTGAACTCATTAAATGATTTTCATCTATTTGCCCTATGCCCGGAGACTGGCCGCTATATCATGGGTTTTGGCCAGGCTTACATGATTCACGTCAAAGATGGCAAAGTATCCCTGCTTGATAGAAAGAACATTTGAAGCGCTACCTTGGCTATAAAATACAATTTATTCCGGTGAAAGCAGCCGACGGCAGTTATCAAATCCACCTGAATCTGATTGAACAAACTGAAGCCATAGTTGCACATGGCGGCTGAACTAACTTATGACGAGCTCGTCATATTATTAGTATTACCGCGCCGCTGAACACATAAGTTATTTTATAAATGCGGACTACGCTTCTGGCTTACTATAAGAAATGCTCTAGACTAGCCACTGATCAGTTAACTCATCAAAAATGGTGAGCATTGGGGTTATTTCGACCTTATCAGATATTTTTTATTGAACAATATTTGATGGTATTTAAATATGTTTATGTGGGTAATAACAGTGAGAAAATCTAATAAAAAAATATCCTTAAAGTTACAGGCTACGATTTTATCGATTATGACAGCCATTCCGATAATGAGTCAGGCGGAAAAAGGGGGGAACCCTTCTAATGATAATGCGCCTTCAGTGCCTGGGGAGTTGCTCGTACAATTTTTACCGGGTGCTAATGCAGCGGAAAAAGGCCGGGCGCTGGGACGCGTACATGCCGATGTGATCGATAATGTCGTACCTGAGAACAAACGCGAAGATGGTGGCGGTGATTTGGTGTTAATCCGTTACCAACCGGATTTCACCCCTGCTGCAGCGCGTCATGAAATTGAATCTGATCCTGCCATTGAGTTTACAGAACCTAACTATACCTACACTCATCAAGCAACTTCTAACGATCCCTACTATACCAACGGTTCACTTTGGGGCATGTCCAGCAGCCCCACTAACCAATACGGCAGCCAAGCTAGTGCGGCGTGGGTTACAGATATTAAAACCGATTGCAGCTCTGTGTATGTCGGCATCATTGACGAAGGATATATGTACCAGCATGTTGATCTTGCAAACAACGCCGCTACTAATCCAGGGGAGATTCCTAGCGACAGAATCGATAATGACGGCAACGGCTATATTGACGATGTTTACGGCTGGGACTTTAATGGCAATAACAATTCCGTATTTGACGGAACCAACGATGACCACGGCACTCATGTGGCCGGTACCATCGGCGGTGTAGGCGGTAATGGGGTAGGCGTCGCTGGAGTCTGCTGGAAAGTCAAATTGTTGAATGCCAAGTTCCTCGGCACCAATGGCGGCACTACTGCCAATGCAATTAAGGCAGTTGACTACTTCACTAGGCTAAAGACCCGTTCAACAAATCCCGTTAATATTGTCGCAACCAATAACTCATGGGGTGGCGGAGGCTATTCTCAAGGTTTGCGTGACGCCATCGATCGGGCCAATACGGCAAATATCCTCTTTGTTGCGGCGGCAGGAAACAGTAGCCTCAATATCGACGCTTCGCCTTCGTACCCTGCTAGTTATAATAACGACAACATTATTGCCGTAGCCTCAATTACATCCACTGGTGTTCTGTCAAGTTTCTCGAACTATGGTTCAACATCGGTAGATTTGGGCGCACCGGGTTCCGGGATTGTTTCAACTGTGCCTGTTAAAAGCGGTAGAAACATCGTTTCCGGTTATGCAAATTACAGTGGTACATCTATGGCAACACCCCATGTAACAGGAGCTTGCGCACTCTATGCCGCGTCCAATCCAGGCGCTACCGCAGCTACTATTAAAAGTGCAATCCTCACTGGTACAGACAGTACCTTTTCACTGAGCGGTAAAACAGCGACTAATGGACGGCTTGACGTGAACAAACTCTAATTTGTTTTGCAATCGTAGTTCTTTTCGAGGCCGGATACTTTGATCCGGCCTTTTTTGTTTGCTGAAATTCTTGGCGCTCTTTTGAAGAAAAGTGGATATTCCAAAACTGAAAGTCTAAGCTTGAAAATTGAATTTGCAAGCTTAAACAGATAACTCCCTACAATTCCCGTGTGGCACTAAATTTAATATCCGGCCAGCGCTCTTCGGTTAATTGCAGGTTGACCCGGCTATTGGCGACATAGACCAAATAACCGCCGCCGTCCTCAGCCAGATTATCGAACACCTTGTTCTTGAATTCTTCTAATTTAGCTGGTTTGTCGGAGCTTACCCAGCGTACAGCGGATATAGGTATGGCATCATAAACACATTCAACGTTGTATTCGCTCTTAAGCCTGAATGCGGTAACATCGAACTGTAAAACACCGACCGCGCCCAAAATAAGATCATTATTTTTTAACGGCCTGAATAACTGGGTCGCGCCTTCTTCAGTTAGCTGCACCAATCCTTTTTGCAAAGCCTTGGCTCTTAGCGGGTCTTTTAACACTACCCGGCGGAATAATTCCGGCGCAAAATAAGGAATACCGCCATATTTAAGCGTTTCGCCTTGGGTGAAAGTATCGCCGACTTGAATCGTACCATGATTATGTAAACCAATAATGTCACCGGGATAGGCTTCCTCTACCCTTTTCCGGCCATCGGCCTGAAATGTAATCCCCTTTGAAACCTGTATATTTTTCACGA
>CAZJOY010000237.1:0-6463 GCA_964547705.1 uncultured Methylobacter sp.
ATCACCCACACTTACTCTCCCCACAATTCAAACAAGTCATACACCCATCCATCAACACCATAGCCTTAGTGCTGCACTTGTTACAAAGCACGGCCTTCTCAGGAAACGCCTGTCCCTCCGATTCTCCATGCTGTGCTTCAAACTCCTTGCGCTTTTCATCAAGAAATTGCTTTTGATGGTCGCTCAGCGCTTCCGGCTTGATCATGCCGATGTGTTTCAGGTGCGACTCAATCGCATAGCCGATTTCGGCAACCAGCGACGGCATGAACACGCCGCCTTTTTTGAAATAACCGCCGCGCGGGTCGAAGACGGCCTTCATCTCTTCAACCAGGAAGCATGCATCGCCGCCTTTGCGGAATACCGCAGAGATTAACCGCGTCAGCGCCAATACCCATTGGAAATGCTCCATGTTTTTGGAGTTGATGAATATTTCGTAAGGCCGGCGCTCTTCATGGGGGGTGCCGGCGTTCAGGATCATGTCGTTGATCGTGATATACAACGCATGTTCCGATTGCGGCGTTTTGATTTTGTAGGTGGAGCCGAGCAGCACTTCCGGACGCGTCAGGTTTTCGTGCATGCTCTCCACGGAGGGCTGTTCCGGCTCCTGTTTAACCGGTTCGGCATCGTCTTTGCTCAAAACCTTGTAGCTGACGATTTTTTTGGTAATTTTATGGGTCATATCTGTAGCCTCAATCATTGTTGCCGAGCCTTGTTCCGAAGGCAGCGCTTCTTTACTGGTGTTTTGTGTCATGTTGTCGCTCACCTCAGAACTTACCGTAATAGCCTTCTTTCAGCGCATCGAACAGGTTCGCGGCGCTATGAATTTCGCCGTCGTATTCCACTTCTTCGTTGCCTTTAAATTCGACGACATGGCCGTCTTCCAACGTAAATTGGTAGGTGGTGTTTTCCAGGTCGGATTCTTTAACCAATACGCCCTGGAACACTTCGGGATTAAAGCGGAACGTCGTGCAACCTTTCAGGCCTTTGTCGTAGGCGTACTCGTAAATCGACTTGAAGTCTTCATAAGGATAATCAGTCGGTACGTTGGCGGTTTTTGAGATCGACGAATCGATCCATTTTTGCGCGGCCGCCTGGATATCGACATGCTGTTTCGGGCTGACGTCATCGGCCGAGATGAAATAATCCGGCAGTTGTTGGTCGGGATTGTCAGTGTACGGTATCGCATCGGCATTGATCAAAGCGCGGTAAGCCAGCAGCTCAAACGAAAACACGTCGATTTTTTCCTTGGATTTTTTACCGGCGCGAATCACGTTGCGCGAGTAATGATGCGCAAAGCTCGGCTCGATGCCGTTGCTGGCATTGTTTGCCAGCGACAGCGAAATCGTGCCGGTCGGCGCGATAGAGCTGTGATGCGTAAAACGGGCGCCGGTTTCGATCAGTTCGGCGGCCAGCTCGGGCTCTTCTTTAGCCAGTTGCTGCATGTAGCGGCTGTACTTGGTGTGCAGCAGTTTTCCGGGCACGCGGTCTCCGACTTGATGGCCGTCGGCAATCATTTCGGGGCGTTTGTGCAGCATTTCGCCGGTCACGGTGAACATTTCTTCCATGATCGGGGCGGGGCCTTTTTCTTTTGCCAGCGCAAGCCCGGCTTTCCAGCCTTCCACGGCCAGGACTTTGGTTACTTCTTCGGTAAATTGCAGCGATTGCGCATCGCCGTACCGCATGCCCATCATGGTCACGGTTGAGCCCAATCCCAGATAGCCCATGCCGTGGCGGCGCTTGGTCAGGATTTCTTCGCGTTGTTGCGGCAGCGGCAGGCCGTTGATTTCGACCACGTTGTCGAGCATGCGGGTGAAAATCTTGATCGCTTTACTGTAGTCGTCCCAATCGAAACTTGCTTCGGCGGTGAACGGTTTTCTGACGAAACGGGTCAGGTTGATAGAGCCTAAAAGGCACGAACCGTAAGGCGGCAACGGCTGTTCGCCGCAAGGATTGGTCGCCCGGATTTTTTCGCAAAACCAGTTGTTATTCATTTCGTTGACTTTGTCGATCAGAATGAATCCCGGCTCGGCATAGTCGTAAGTCGAACTCATGATGATGTCCCACAGGCGGCGCGCAGGGATGGTTTTGCTGATTTTGCAGGCGACCATGCCGTCTTCGTTAAGGATGTAGCCATCGATATAAGGCAGGTCGCGCCAGATGATTTGGCTGTCGTCGGCCAAATCCAGGTTGTCCAGCTGGATTTGTTTTTCGGTGACCGGGGATGACAGCGGCCAAGGTTGGTCTTTTTTGACCGCTTCGACAAATTCGGCAGTGATCAACAACGACAGGTTGAATTGGCGCAGGCGTCCGTCTTCGCGTTTGGCGCGGATAAATTCGACCACGTCGGGATGGCCGATATCGAAAGTCGCCATTTGCGCGCCGCGCCGTCCGCCAGCGGAGGAGACGGTGAAACACATCTTGTCGTAGATATCCATGAACGATAGCGGCCCGGAGGTATAAGCGCCCGCACCGGAAACATAGGCATTTTTCGGTCTCAGCGTCGAAAATTCATAACCGATTCCGCAACCGGCTTTTAGCGTCAGTCCGGCTTCGTGGACTTTAGCCAGAATATCGTCCATCGAATCGGCGATCGTGCCGGATACTGTGCAGTTGATCGTCGATGTGGCCGGTTTGTGTTCCAGCGCACCGGCATTGGATGTAATTCGACCGGCTGGGATCACGCCTTGACGCAAGGCCCACAGAAATTCTTTGTAGTGCTGTTCTTGTTTGGTTTTGTTTTTTTCGACCGAGGCAATCGCCCTGGCAACCCGTTGGTAGGTTTCATCGATGGTGCCGTCAATCGCTTCGCCATCTTTGGTTTTTAAGCGATATTTCGTATCCCAGATGTCCATTGAGGCGTCCTGAAAAGGTATTTCAGTCACAGTGTTTGGAATGACATGTAGCTTTGCCGACATTAAGAGATCCCTATTGGTTGTGTTTGGAGAAGTAAAGTTGAAGACCGGCCGATTAAGGCTGACAATCGATATGTAGTAGCTATTTTTTTAGAATAGCACAATATATAGTGTTTTGGCGAGGAAATAAAAACAACCTGTGAAACCAAACAGTTACGTCGGAATCCGCTATTTGGCCAAAAAATCACCGCTTTGATGTTGCCACATGGCGTAATATTTGCGTTGCTTGGCTAGCAATTGCTGATGGGTGCCTTGTTCTATGATTTTGCCTTTTTCCAGCACGACAATGCGATCCATGTTTAAGATGGTGGAAAGGCGGTGAGCAATAACCAGGGCTGTTTTATGTTTAATCAGTTCGAAAACAGCGGTTTGGATTTTCATTTCGGTCAGTGAATCCAGCGCGCTGGTCGCTTCATCTTTGGGGGGGTATGGGCCGATGAATTTAAAGACCAGACGATTAAGCTTGGTGGTTGATATAGGCAATATCTAAGTGGTTTGGCTGAAAAATTAAAGAATAGATTGAGGTGGCTATCTGCGAGTTAATTTGCTGAACAGGAATCTCCTGATGTTATTTTTTGGTTTGAACGGGCGGTACTTTACCAACAGTAGCAGTTCTGAGAATATAACCGATGAGGTTGAGGGGGATGTACAAACTTAATTATCGATCCCGAAAAAAACAGCCAGCTACAAAATACCTTATGCGGCATTTTTGCTGAAGTGATGCGAATCCAAGCAATAAAAGTTGCCAAATATACATATACTTTTCAGGGGTAAAACCAATGGCTCAAAAATCCGATATAGAAAATATCCTGTTTTCCGGTTTAAATTATATTGACGCGCTATTAGATGGGGGGCCTGGATGGAACTATGTAACACCCGCTACCAATACCATTGCCTATACTTTTTCTATTGCCTCAGGTAACGAAAATGGACGAACAGGTCAGCAAGCCTTTAGTGATGCACAAAAAAGTGCAACAATAAATGCGCTTAACTATGTCAGTAGTTTGACGGGTATTACCTTTAGTGAAACATCCAATGGTAGTGCATCCAATCTTCATTTTTGTTTGATCAATATTTCAGGTGCTAACACAACTGGGCTTTGTAGTTGGGGATCAAGTTATTCTTTTAACGGCAGTAACACTATTACCAGTTACACTGCAAATGCCTATGTTTACCTGGATAATGTTGAGTGGCTGACACAAAACAGCAACCTTACACCCGGCGGTAATGGATACGAAACCCTACTGCACGAAATAGGTCACGCACTTGGCTTAAAACATCCCTTTGAAGGCAACCCTGTGTTGCCAACCAATCAAGATAGCACTGCTAACACACTAATGTCCTATACCGGAAGCGGAGGCCCTTATGCAGTGTTTAGTCCCTACGATGTGGCAGCCTTAAACTGGATTTACGGGGGTGATGGATTAGTCGGGGCACTTGGCGTTAACTCGAACGGCGGAGGCCGCTATTGGACTGGCGCTAGCAGCGCGGACTTAATAACAGCAGATAGCGGTAACGATCTGCTCAAAGGCGAAGCCGGCAATGATACGCTCACGGGGGGAGGCGGTAACGATGCTATTTTTGGCGGCGATGGTGATGACACAGCGGTGTTTTCCGGTACATTCGCCAGTTATACCTATTCTTATAATGCAAGTAACGATACCTTTACGTTCGTTAACGCGGCAACCGGCACGGATTCGGTCTCCGGCGTTGAGGCTTTCCAGTTCAGCGACGTCAGTAAATCCTCCAGCCAATTACAAACTAGCGATACTACCGCTCCTATTTTGAGCTCGCTCTCCCCAACCGATAATGCCACCGGTGTTGCTGTTTCTGCTAATTTGGTGTTGACCTTTAACGAAGCTATTGAAGCTGGTACCGGTAATTTTATCATTTTCAATTCTGATGGTTCTATAGCAAAAACTATTGCCGTTACTGATGCCAACCAAGTTTCCATTTCCGGTAGCGCGGTTACCATTAATCCAAGCGCTGATTTGGCGGCAGGCAGCAGCTATTACATCAATGCAGATGCTGGTGTAATTAAAGATTCGGCGCGAAATAGTTTTGCCGGAATTACAGGAACGACGGCATATAATTTTGCTACCGAGCAAGCCGCCGTTATTCCCACGCCGACGACCGGCAGCACAAAAGCTAAAATCTTTTTATCGGCCAACGACGGTTTTATCGTCAGCAATAGCAGCGCAACTTTATTCGGTAATGTCGGTAATGAGGTAATAACCGTGGATACCGGTATTAGCGGCGTGGTGCTCGATCAAAATATCGAACGAGTCACAGTGGCGGGCGATAGCAGTAATTACCGTTTTGCCCAAACCGGTAATAAATTAAATATATACGATACCGCAAGTAATCTATACGTATCCGTTCCGTTACAAGGCGATGCCGACGGCACACAACTGAAGTTTAACAATGGTGTTTTCGATGCCAAACTTAGCGCCGGCATAATGTCATTGGGTGGGGTAACAGTCAGTGGCACGACCGCAGCCGCACTTACTCCAGCGACTTTGAGTTCGACCGCTGAGCCCGCACTCAATACGCTGAGTGCAGCCAAAGTGTTTTTGGGCGCAATCGATACCTTTTTAGTTAGCAGTAGCGGTAACTCGATATTTGGTAATACTGGGGAAGAAATCGCCACAATTGGTGCCGGCGTCAACAATGTCGTTCTTGATCAAAATATAGAAAAAGTGGTTTTGGGCGGGGCGTCCGGTAACTACTCCTTTAAGCAATCCGGCAATAAGATAAATATCTATGATGCGCTCGACACCACACCTATCGCCGCTTTGCCGGTGCAAGGCGATACAGACGGCACGTTGATTACCTTCAGCAATGGCACTGCATCGGCTAAATTAACCGCAGGTGTCATGAGCTTAGGAATTGCCACTATCGGCAGTACGATTGCGGCAGCAAACCCATTTTCCGGTAATACTGTAAATTCAGCGTTAACCGGCTCAAGCAGCATGATGGAAAGGGCTTTTGCCGATAGTATCGAAGCTTCTTTAGGGCAAGGCGTCACAGTCTCCTTAAGTGGCTTGCCCTCCAGTCAAGAGGCATTATTAATTTTTAACTAAGCAAAATGGCCTGAGCCCCGTCGGGCAACTGCTTTTCGTTGCCTGATATTTTAGCTGTCATGCTGGCCTGTTACTTATTAGCCCTGTGCTCAATAATATCGTCAACCACGGCCGGGTCGGCCAGCGTGGAAGTATCGCCCAAACTGCCGATTTCGTTGGAGGCGACTTTACGTAAAATACGGCGCATGATTTTACCGGAGCGGGTTTTAGGTAAACCGGGCGCCCACTGAATAATATCCGGGTGGGCAATCGGGCCGATTTCTTTCCTGACCAGTTCAATCAGTTCTTGCCGCAGTTCCTCGGAAGGCTCAATGCCGACATTCAAAGTCACGTAAGCATAAATGCCTTGGCCTTTAATGTCATGCGGATAGCCGACCACTGCCGCTTCGGCAACATGTTCATGCAAGACCAGAGCGCTTTCGATTTCGGCGGTGCCCATACGGTGACCGGAGACATTGATTACATCGT
>CAZJOY010000238.1:0-6459 GCA_964547705.1 uncultured Methylobacter sp.
TCTCGTATAGGGGACTTACACCCCATAAGTTCACGCCCGTGCCGGGCGTACACAAATCAGTAGAGCCGATCGCTGCGCTCCGGCTCACTTCGTCGTTGTGCATAGAAAGGGAATATCATGGGTTTTACGTTTTATGGAGATCTACTTGGAATCTCAGGATACTATAAATTAAGTCCCAAAATAGCAAAAGATAAACTTGATGAGTTTTATAATACAGTGTTCTTTAGTTTATCTGATTATTGTAACCAACGCGATGATGTGCACGTTCATATGTTTAGCGATAGCATTCTCTTTTATGGTGACGATTCATTATCTGCTCTTGAGCAACTGCAGAGAGTCTATGTAAAACTTATTCACAAAGGGATTTTATTACGCGGTGCCATTGTTAATGGAAAGCTAAGCTTTCAAATTAGGACAGAACTCCTTAACTTTGAAAAAAAATTACCAGATGATGATTGCCTTGCGCGCGCAGTTGGATTAGAGAGTACCAAAAAAGGAGCGCGGCTCCTAATAGAGCCAAATCTTGCAGAGAGTTTACTTTCTGAATATCCTGAGTGGCTAACACATGAAGGCTACATTAATACACATGGTCATTCAATTATGCCAAACCGCAACCATTACACAGGCGTATCATATGAAAGTATTTTAAGAAGAATTTCACCTACTCCAGATCAAGACTCTTATGAATACCTATTTTTTTGGATATGCCATAGTAGTCTTGGACACAACGATATTGATTATGAAGTTAAGATAAATGATCTAGATGAAATAAAAAGTATGCTTAGCGAAAATGTATCTAATCATTATGGCGAGACAATAGCTTTACTTAAACGCTGTAACAAAAGACAAAATTTCACAAAAAAAGCTCTATGCATGTAAATACAATTGCACAACCAGGCGCTCAAGCCGATCGCCGCGCCAGGGGCGCGGCTCCGGCTTAGCTTTTCGTTGTGCAGTAAACCAAGCAATACAAAGGAGGAAAGATGGAAACGAAAATAAAGGCAGCAACAGTCATTCTGTTATTTTGTTTCATCACTTCACTAATAGGTTGCAGTGGGGGCGGCACGGGCAATGCAAATGCGGATAGTATAGTAAACGCCACAAACGTAATTATAAACAAAAGTGCTGTAGACACGTCTTCTTCGGATTTACAATCTGCACTCGAGGATTTGGAGCCAATTCTTTCACAGATAGTTGTCGGGACATGGAATACATATAGTTACGGTAACGGCTTCTCAGGAGAGACAGGATCAATAACAATAAGATCTGATGGCACATTTATAATAAATAGTGGTGTCGTTTCTATATTTGGCGCCGCTGCTTATATGCTTTGTGGTGGATCATACACATGTGGAGCATTAGCGGGGAAGACCGGAACTTGGGAAGTTATCAAAGGGATGATTTTTAAATTAGACTTGGATGAGATTTCTGGCATTGATCCCAGCGCTACCGCAGCCGCCTACGCAGAAATAGTAGCAAAAAAGAAAACCAAACTGGTTGTAAGTGCACCCTTGATGATGTCGGTATGGGAAAAAGTTCCAGAACAATGATAGTTAAATGTTTGAGAATTAAGTAATGCACAACAAAGTTGCTCCACCCGATCGGCGCGCAAGCGCCTCCGGATGAGCTTTTCGTTGTGCATGCATAATGAGGATGATCGAATGTCTACTAAGCTGGAAAAAGCATACCAAAAGGAACTCCATAAAGCCTTGGAAAAATGTCAATTCATCGAAGAGACACTCAGGATGTGCATATTCACTGCGATGGAAATTGCACGTTTAAGAGTATCACCTCATTTTCCTATAAAGTATAAATCCGAAGATATAGCCAAGCTTCCACTTGGTGCACTTGTTAGCATTTTTTCAAAGATTAATAACGATACAGTGCTGCATAAATCACTGAGAGACATCACCCACGAAAGAAATGATGTCGCCCATCGGTCACTTCTTTTTACTTTGGGTGAGTTGAAGGATAAGGAGCACATGAGCGAAGCGACTCTTAAAATGAAAGGAATCGTAGAACGCACAACCGCGATTCACAATAATGTTTTGGATGTTCGATACGCATTGATACGGTCCTTGCACGAAGCAAAGCGTTCATAGGGCAGGGTATTTTGGAAATAAAGAAACTAGCAATATGGAAAATAGCACAACCAGCCGCTAGAGCCGATCGCGGCCCCGTGGGCCGCTCCGGCTCAGCTTTTCGTTGCCGCCGCGCTGCGCGCGACGGCAACGGCGGAGCTAAGCTACAGCTTGACCAACAGGTTGCGGATGATATAAGTCGAATTGGGGAAGACTTGTGCTCTCACCCAATAGTTGCCTGCTTGCTGATTCGCGCGGTGCAACCTGTCGCTCAAGCGGTTGTCACGTCTTGCATGTGACGCTACGCGTCCCCCGCAACCCGCGCCACCGCTTAGCTCCGCCGTTATCTTAAAATAAATATGAATATTAAATACAAACCATTAACAGTTTTACGTCTGAAAAAATTATGGCCCCATGCCAAAAAGAAGGGACGCCATATTGGTCAGATATATCGTGTTGGATACTATTCGAAACAGGATGGCACAGAATTGATTTGGTTAGTGGATGACAATGGAGAATACAATTGGACAGCAGATGAAAAATTCGTTGATAGCTATTTTGAAATAATTGAGCTATCAAAAGAACGTTCCATATACGGGGATAACAAACCAAAAATAAAACCAAAAATAAAACCAAGATAACACCTATAAGGCCTCTTCTTGTCAAGAGCAAAAATATCCCCTGACGGAAAAAGGTGATTGCAAGAACTTTTTTTCGCCACGGAGGACGGAGTTGCCGTAACGGACCGCGCGATGCCGTCTTGGTTTCCAAGGAACAGGTTTGCAGAAACGTGTTCTGCACCAAACACCTATTGAGGATGCAGCGCTTTTTGCGCCAGGGGCTATTAGCCCTCACCTAGAAGAACATTCGTACCCGCATGCCGACCAATCAAAAGACGGGCTCTTCCCAAGTAATGAGGAATCCAGTTACAAGGGTGGCTCGGGGGCGGAGCAGCACACGTAAGACCGTTGCTAATGTACCGCCGTATTTAAATATCAAAGAGGGACCGGGATGGGCGTCCAATCAAAGCAACGGATTCCAAGTGTATGAAAATTATTATCGTGATCTCAAGAGCTACTCAAAAAGCAAAATAAATCGGGTGACCAGCCACTGCACCGGATCGCTGCGCTCCGGGTGAGTTTTGGCGCGTGTGCCACGGAATAATTGACAGAATCGTATCGATTGTGGTATTGTCATACCACAATATATCGATGGAGGTATTGGTATGCAGTCAGTGACCGTATCACCGAAATATCAGGTGGTTATTCCTAAAAACGTCAGAGAATCATTAAAACTTCAACCGGGTCAAAAGATGCAAGTTATAGAATATGCCGGAAGGATTGAACTTATTCCTGAACGTAACATCAAGGAGCTCCGTGGATTTCTCAAAGGCATCAACACGGAATTCAAACGCGAGGAAGATAGATTATGAATATTGTAGATTCTTCAGGCTGGCTGGCTTATTTTGCTGATGAAGTAAACGCAAAGCATTTTATGGCGCCATTGAGTAATTCAACCACGCTTATTGTTCCTGCAATAACCATATACGAAGTATTTAAGGTCGTCCTGCGGGAATCCAGTGAAAATGAAGCATTGCAGGCTGTTGTTGCCATGCAAAAAGGGGAAGTCATAAATTTAAATGCATCATTGGCTCTATCCGCAGCAAGGCTGAGCCTGGAGCATCAGCTGCCAATGGCAGACAGTATTATTCTGGCAACAGCGCAAGAATTCAAAGCCACCATATGGACTCAAGATGTGGACTTTAAAGATATAAGCAAGGTCAGGTATTTTCCCAAAAAATAACGCACAACGATGGCAGTGTCCCCGCTCGCTGCGCTCCGGGTGATGTTTCCGTTGAACCTGTAGAAAAAGTCAGAAAGCGGCGGCTGACGCGTAATGCAGAAAAAACGACCGCGGAGAATGCCTCACAAGCGACGATCGTGCGATGAGGAGGTGTAAAAAGACCTCTGCAAATAACATAAAAATTATGTTTTGGAGTTATTCTACAGACTCGTTAGCGCAAGTAAAAGGAGGACAAATGAAAAAACTACTTTCAGCTATTTTGATTATTTTACTATCTGGTTGTATGTCTCTTCCTCAGAGCCATAATAGGATTGCCATTAGTGTGGCTGACAACCCTATTACGTCTAGAGGGGTGTCTTTTAATGTTCCACCCCATGGAAAGTGGGAGATGGTGCGCATTGGTTCCAATCTACAGATGGGAATGACCACATCGCAGACGCATTCACATGTTGTGCTCCTTAACTACGGTGAAAAAAAGGGAATGTATCGTTCATCCAACGAGTTCCTTGAAGGAATAAAGAATACCTGGGAACAGAATATCAAAGACGCAAGATATGATATTGATTTCAGTGAGGCTAAGTTGGATTCAACTTTTGGCGATTTTTGTATACGCTTACATAGGCGCTATCGAGATAAAGGTGCTGTGAATAGGGGAAATGAGGGATTCCTCATTTTGGAAGAGTATGGGTATGTTTTAATTCACCCTGATTATCCAAGCGAGATCATTGTAGTAAACTATTCCGAAAGATTCGCCGCTGGGGAACAGACATACATGGGCATCGAAAACAGGAAAGCTTTTTTTAATAGCTTCAGGATTATTAGGAAAAATTAGGTGCTAACCAAAACATCCAGCCGCTCGCTGCGCTCCGGCTGATGTTGTCGTTCGAACCTGTAGAAAAAGTCAGCAAATTTTTGTGAAAATGTTAAAAAAACGACCGCGTAGAATGACCCACAAGCGGCGATCTGTGACCCGCACCGTTAGGTGTCTTAATAAGGAATATCTGTGCCTAAGAAAAGATCTCTATTAAAGAAGCTATTGATTGGGATTGGCGCAACGCTGATGGCGCTCTTTCTGATTATGATCGGTTTGGGAATATGGCTGTACCCGGGGGAAATCAATTTTGATTCTCCATATCATCCGTTCAAAACGGCGCAAGCAAAAGATGAATATTTAAAACTGTACGACAAAAGAGCAAAAAAATGGCCCACGATATCAACAACGAAAATGGTTAATACATCTTACGGCCAAACGTTTGTAAGAATCAGTGGTCCGGAAAATGCTCCTCCGTTAGTTCTAATGCACGGTGTTGGCGGCAATTCTCTGCAATGGATGTCTAATGTCGAATCACTATCAAAATATTACAAAGTTTTTGCAATTGACAATGTGTACGATAATGGCCGCAGCATTCCCAGCAAAAACCTGACTGATGCCAATGAGTATGTAAGTTGGCTCAATGAACTATTTGATGCACTGGCACTCCACGATCGGATCAATATGGTGGGCTTATCTTATGGAGGATGGATAACAACTCAATATGCATTAAAATTCCCTAACCGACTTAATAAAATCGTTTTGTTGGCCCCAGCCGGTACTGTTGCGCAATTATCACCGGGGTGGATTGTTCGGGCGGTTTCTGCGGCTATTCCACTCAAGTGCTTTACTCGGAATTTCCTTTACTGGTTAGCGGAGGATACTGTCAATTCTGGTGCGGAAGGTCGTGCCCTCATTGAAGAACACATAGAGGAAACGTTTATGGCTGTGCGCAGTTTTAAAGGAAAACAGATGGTAAATCCAAGCGTATTGACCGATGAAGAATTACATAATATCAAGGTACCCATTCTTTTTATGGTTGGTGAAAACGAAAAAATATACTCGCCTCATGAAGTTCTGGGACGCCTTAACAAAGTAGCCCCGCAAATTCAAACCAAACTGATTATGAATGCGGGCCATGATTTAACGATGGCACAGGCAGAGGCAGTTGATAATTTTATACTTGAATTTTTGAGTCAACAGCCAGGCAATCAATGAAACCTAACACCTATAGGCAATACAGCCCATCGCTGGTTAAGGGAGAAGAAATGAAAAAAGTAACAGTAGCGATTTTCCTGGTTTTGTTTTCTGTTTCGATTTCTCTGGCGATTGAGTCACTGCCGGAACGGTCAAAAGGCATTTCGATGCATATGCTCCCCAAACGGGTTGCTGACCTGAACGGGCAAAAGTGGGGATTCATGGTTTCTTACGCTGCGCATTTGAAACCTGAACAGGAAAAACCTATCCTGCAAAACGCAAAAGAGTTTGTGGCCTATGTCCGTAAACAGGACAAAAAAGTTCAAGAGAATGGGATATGGATCGTCATTACCAATCCGGCCGCATATTCAAAAGAAGAATTGACCTTATTGGAAGATATCAAAGTGCTGTGCAGAAAAGAAAATATTATATTGTTTATCGCGCGCGGGTCACAGTTACCAAACGGGTGGGTTCGCTATTGAAAGTCCGTTGATCCGTCAATGTAATTCCGTTGCTGCGGGACGAGCGTTAATTCCCTGTCGCTTGCTGCGAAATAATGACGTTCAT
>CAZJOY010000239.1:0-6401 GCA_964547705.1 uncultured Methylobacter sp.
GCAGTTTGCCATGCGAAAGTAGGGAATCGCCAAGCTCTTAAATCAAAACCCAAGCCTATAACGCTTGGGTTTTTTTTTGACTGTCGCTTTGACAACTGTATGAGCGGTCGCGTAATTTTTGCCGTTTGTTAGTCTGGGAGGTCAATAAAAGTTTTCGCAAAAATAGCGACCCCTCCGGAGCTTTCATAAAAGAAGATGTTCGGGTCGGGCACTATAAAACGAGACAATTGATGAAGAAATTGGACTTGAAATAAAGCCTAAATAAATCGGCAAACACCTTTTAACCGGTTTCGTCGACTCTTTTGGCCTTTTTTATAAACTCATCCGGTTGGCCTTTGTGACCGGCGACGACGTAGACTTCGTCGCATTTCACTTCGCCTGCCAAGATAACCTCTGGTTTTTTGGCGACAATGCCTGAACGTAATTGTTGAGTCATGTGCTGAACATCATCTTCATTTAAGTCCAATTCACGGACAATCTGTATATTCGATAAGTTTGAGCCCATAGAATACAAGCAAAGCCCCCAGATTTTTAACGGCTGGTGGTGTGCCCTGCAAAAATCGTGAGGGTTAAATCCTCAAACTTGCGTTGGCACGTTTTGTAATCATAACGCTGGCGTTCAGGCTGGGGGGCATTCTTACCTCGCAGCGTAATCCTGGTTCGAGCTGCAGTGAGGGCGGGGGATGGCTTCAGGCCAACGCAGGGTCCGGATAGTTGCAAATCATTTGGTATTTCTAATAACTGATTGAATGTAATCATCCGCACTATTTGGAGATTCTAAGCTTTAAATTCAACGCTATCTAAACCTACTACTGGAACTCTCTGGAATCCAGGAAGAGCCAATTTCAATAGCTTAAATCTCAAATTCAGAATTTCCAAACAGCTTCTAAGCTGGCTTAATCAGCTTTTGACAATTTGCTATGCTGCACAGAATAAGAAAAATAAACAATCAACCCAATAACCAACCAAACGACGAAGCGCAGCCAGGTGAGGGCAGGCAAAAATGCCATCAACGCGGTACACGACAGCATGCCCAGCACCGGAAACAACGGGCTGAACGGTGAGCGGAACGGGCGCTTCATGTCCGGTTTGGTGATGCGCAGCACCAATACGCCTAAACACACCAGTACGAATGCGGCGAGGGTGCCGATGTTAACTAGTTCTGCCAGGTCGCCTAACGGTATGAAGCCGGCGGCTATAGCCATGATGATGCCGCACAGTACGATAACGCGTACCGGGGTTTGGGTTTTAGGATTAACCTCGCTAAAGAATGGCGAGAGCAGACCATCACGAGACATGGCGAAGATGATACGGGTCAGTCCGTAATAAAGTACCAGCATGACGGTGGTTAGGCCGGCAATAACGCCGGTTGAGATCAGAGCTGACGCCCAGTTATGGCCGAGCAGATTCAGCGCGTGAGCGACAGGCGAGGATACGTTGAGTTCAGTATAGTTTACGACACCTGTAAGCAGGCCAGATACCAGAATATAGATTACAGTGCAAAAGCCCAGCGAGGTAACTATACCGAAAGGTAAATCACGTTGTGGATCATTGGCTTCCTCGGCGGCAGTGGATACCGCATCGAAGCCGACATAAGCAAAAAATACCAATGATGCTCCAGCCAGAACGCCGGCGGTTTTGCCGTCAGGCAGGGTCTGAAACCAGCCGAATGGCATAAACGGGTCCCAGTTTTCCGGGTGCACGTTGAATGCAGCAACGGCAATAAAGACGATGATGGTCAACAGCTTAACAAATACCATTGCGTTGTTGACTTTGGAGCTGTGTTTTACTCCCGCGATCAGCAACATCATTAATATCAAAATAATGGCAGTTGCAGGCAGGTTGATCAGGCCCCCGAGTTTTGGTGATTTGGTCAGCATTTCCGGCAACGGTATGCCGATGGCTGTCAGTGCATTATTAAAATAGCCTGACCAACCGTTAGCGACTGTCGCTACGGCAAGGCTGTATTCCAGCAGTAAATCCCAGCCGATAATGAAAGCGAATATTTCGCCGAAAGCGACATAGCTATAACCATAGGCGCTGCCGCAGCCACCGACCGCAGCGGATAATTCCGCATAAGACAATGCGGCGAAAGCGCAGGCGAGTCCCGCTATGACAAATGACAGGATTACAGCAGGCCCGGATTGGGTAGCGGCGGCAACTCCAGTTAGCACAAATATGCCGGTGCCGATGATCGCGCCTATGCCAAGAAATGCCAAATCCCATTTAGACAGGCAGCGTTTGAGGCCAGTGTCTGTATCATCATCTGAAATAACGTGTTTGCTGCGAAAGATTTGCATGGACATTCGAGAGTCTCTTGATAGTTGGAAGCGTAATATGTTGAATTATCTCAATTATAAGGTAAGCGGCGATAATTCCCAAAAACAAGTCGATGAAACCTGCAAAATTATGCGAGAGTCGGTCTGGCATGATAATATAACCAGTTTTTTTAGGTAGGCGGATCTTGAGTAATTACCTGGGGATTATCTCTGTGGGTGTGGATAGATAAATCCGCATCTGCAACAGTAAACAACGCTGGTTGTTAAAGAAGTTATTATTTTTATATTGTGTTTTCTGGGAAATTTATCGCAATGAATATTCGCGCACTACTTGCTTTTACTATTTTATCGTCTGTCATTGGCGGTCATGCAAATGCAACGACCTATGCAATGCCGGCAAATAGTAATGATACTGTCATCACTCAATATCCTGATGATATGCCTTTAACTCGAGCAGATCAGGACGAAACTTTATTGGATGTAGCACGCCGTTTTCTTCTGGGGCAAACAGAAATAGTCAGGTTGAACCCGGATGTTGATCGCTGGCTGGTTAGAAAAGGTGAGATCGTTCGCTTATCTAACAAGCGCATTTTGCCTGACTCGCCTCATAACGGAATTACCCTTAATATTGCCGAATACCGTATGTATTATTACCCGCCGACTAAAAAAGGCGAGGTACCTCAGCAGGTTATGTCTTATGCGCATGGTGTTGGTAGACAAGATTGGAAAACGCCATTAGGTAAAACTAAAGTTGCGCGAAAAATCATGAATCCTGAATGGCATCCGCCCGAATCAATAAGGCGTGAGCATGCGGCAAATGGCGATCCTCTGCCGGCTATTGTTCCTCCAGGACCGCATAATCCTTTAGGGACGCGTGCGCTGTACCTGGATTTGCCCGGAGAATACCGGATACATGGTACCGATATTGATAAGATTAATGGCATAGGCATGCAGATAACTCACGGTTGCGTTCGTATGTACCCTAAAGATGTCGAAGAGTTATACGATTTGGTTGCAGTCGGAACGCCAGTCTATATTGTTAAGCAGCCTATTAAAGTTGGATGGTTAAATAATGTTCTTTATGTAGAAGCGCATCCGGATCTGGAGGGTGAAGAAACAACGCTGGATCAGCGATTTACCTCTGCATTAAGATTGATTCAAAAAGCCAATAATCAAGAGCAGACTGAGTTTGACCAACAAGCTTTAAATAAAGCGTTAAAGGAGCAGCGTGGAGAGCCTATAGCAATCTACGAGCGCTTACCCCCGCTTGAAGAAGCGTCCGCGTCTATGCCAATGCCGGTATCAGCAACGCCTGTGCCGGTATCAAAAACGGCACGTAAGCCGTCTCCAGATGGTTATTACCATGGGAACTAAACTATAGACTTATTCGAGAGACTGTAGAAAATCAGTTATATCGCAGGGCAAGTGCCCTGTAAAATAAACCTGTTAAACTACGCATTTTTAACGTATAGCCTTTTTTCGGTGCATTCCTTTGAAAAAGATCCTTATTTCCGACAAGTTAGCAGAAGCTGGTATCAATTATCTAAATGATCAGCCAGGCATACAAATACATATTGAGACCGGGCTTAATGAGGATCAGCTTTGCGACCTGATCGGCGATTACGATGCGTTATTGATTCGTAGTGATACGCAGGTGACCAAAAAAGTTTTACAGGCGGCAAAAAATCTCAAACTGATTGGACGTGCCGGTATCGGTGTCGATAATGTCGATATACCGGTAGCAACGGAGTTAGGGATTATTGTTATGAATACGCCGGATGCCAACGCGACAACGACTGCCGAATTGGCCATTGCGCATATGATGTCGCTGAGCCGTCATTTGCCGACCGCAGATCGCTCGGTTCGCGCCGGAAAATGGGAACGTTCCAAATTGATGGGGTCGGAAATTGCCCATAAAACGCTGGCGATACTGGGTTTCGGCACCATTGGACGAATCGTCGCTCAGCGTGGTCTTGGCTTAAAAATGCAAGTGATCGCCTATGATCCGTTTGTTGCACCTGAAATATTTGAAGATTTAGGTGTCGAATCGGTCAGTCTGGATGAGCTGGTAACCAGAGCGGATTATCTGACTTTGCATTGTCCATTGATTGAAAAAACTCGCAATGTTATCGACAGCGCTCAGTTGGCGATGATGAAAAAAGAAACGATGATTATTAACTGTGCCAGAGGCGGCTTGATTAATGAGACGGCGCTGCATGATGCCTTGAAAAACGGGCGAATAGCCGGAGCGGCGCTTGATGTTTACGAAAACGAACCGCCTGCTAATTCTCCGTTGCTGGAGTTGGATAATATTGTTTTTACTCCGCATTTAGGCGCATCAACCAGTGAAGCACAAGTGGCGGTGAGTGTCGAAATTGCCAGACAGGCCGTCACATTTTTGAAGACTGGCGAAGCGGTTAATGCCTTAAACCTGCCTAGAGTGTCTGCGGAGGAGTTGAAAAAATCGCATGAATTTATGACGCTGTCCAATATACTGGGCAAAGTGTTGGTTGGTCTGGCGACCAAGCCGATAGAAAAAATAGAAGTTGCGTTAATGGGCAGGGCGGCGGAAGTTGAAGCGCGGCCGGTTTCAGTCGCTGCATTGATTGGCGTGTTAAGTGGGCAATTTTCTACACCAGTAAACCGGGTTAATGCCGAAAATATTGCCAAACGCCAAGGTATTGCTTTGGTTGAGTCGAAAACCGAAGAAACTCAGGATTATTTATCACTGATCCGCGTTACCGGACATTGCGCGGATCGCACGATTACACTGGCGGGAACTTTACTGGGCGGCTGTCATCCCCGTCTGGTTTGTATCGATCAGTTTGATATTGAAGTGGTTCCGGTAGGAACTTTATTAGTGACCCAGCATGACGACAAACCGGGCGTTATTTCGGCGATCAGCAGTGTGCTGGGCAATGCCGACATCAATATCACCCGAATGCAGGTGGGTACGGCGGATGTGCAGCAGCGAGCAATGGCGGTCATCAGCGTTACCGAACCTTTAACCGAAGATTTACTGCAGCAGTTATGTCATATTCCTGCGGTACATAAAGCTACCCAGATTAATTTATGAGTTTTGATGTTACCTGCTTCGATTGCGACAGTACCTTGAGCAAAATAGAAGGTATCGACGAACTCGCCGAGCGTGTCGGTTTGGGAGCCGAAATGTCCAAACTGACCGATGCGGCGATGAATGGCGAGGTGCCGCTGGAAGCTATTTACGAGAGGCGTCTGTCTTTGATCAGGCCGGATCGGGACAGCATCAACTGGTTGGCTGACTTATATATTGAACAGATAGTCGATGGCGTTAAAGAAGTGTTTGCAACCTTGGCCGCACAGGGTAAAGAACTTCATATTATCAGCGGCGGAATCCGTCAGGCTATTTTGCCGCTGGCAAATTATTTGGGTTTATCTGAAACCCAAGTTCATGCAGTCGATATTTATTTCAATGAAGATGGCAGTTACCGCGATTATGACCGGAATTCGCCGCTGGCCAGATCGGGTGGAAAAGCCGAGGTTTGCAGGCGCCTGCTTAACTCGCAAAGCTCGCTGGTTATGATAGGCGACGGCAAGACCGACATGGAAGCCAAGCAGGCCGGAGCCGTGGTGATCGGTTTCGGTGGCGTGGTTGACCGGCAGATTGTTCGTGAGCAAGCCGATTTTTATAGTGTTGAACCAAGCTTGGTTTCTATATTGGCGCATATTTTATAAACTTGAGTTGATAAGCGGCCACAGGTTGCGGATTGACCGATTATTAAAACGTTTTTAAGAGGGAGACAATGGCGGGACATAGTAAATGGGCTAATATCAAGCATCGTAAAGCAGGGCAGGATGCTAAGCGTGGCAAGATTTTTACTAAAATACTGCGTGAAATTACGGTAGCGGTAAAAACCAGTGGGCCGGATGCGGGAAGCAACCCTTCCTTACGCACTGCGATAGATAAAGCTTTAGGTGCAAATATGCGCCGCGATACCATTGATACCGCGATCAAAAAAGCGTCCGGCGCATTGGAAGGCGTTAATTACGAAGTCGTTCGTTATGAAGGTTACGGTCCCGGCGGTACAGCGGTTATGGTTGATTGCTTAACCGACAACCGTAACCGTACTGTCGGTGAAGTGC
>CAZJOY010000240.1:0-6387 GCA_964547705.1 uncultured Methylobacter sp.
CCTCTGTCAAATTGCATGCGGTCAGCGTAAAAGCGTTTACGCCGGATGAATGGCAGGAAAAGCAACAGGCAAGCGGGCTACTGCAAATCCAGTCGTAGTATGGAAGGTCTAACCGGCAAATAAAACACTTAGCGAGGAATATCATGGCTAAAGTAGGCGTTTTTTTCGGCACCGACACAGGCAATACGCGGCGGATTGCAAAAGACATTTGCACCGCATTGGGTTCGGCTATCGCCGCCAAGCCGGTGAATATCCGCAATGCCGAAGTTGCGGATTTGCAGGCGTATGACACGCTGATTCTGGGCACTCCCACTTATGGCGAAGGCCAGTTGCCCGGCTTATCGACCGGCAACGCGACGGCAAGTTGGGAAGAATTTTTGCCGACGTTGGCCGGACAGGATTTTAGCGGTAAAAACGTCGCAATTTACGGCTTGGGCAATCAAAAAAGCTACCCGGTCGAATTTGTCGATGCGATGTTTTATTTGTACGAACAGTTTAAACAATGCGGCGCAACGATGATCGGCGCATGGGATACCGAAGGTTATAACTTCAAGAAATCGAAAGCCGTCGTCGATGACCGCTTTGTCGGCTTGGCATTGGATCAGGAAAATCAAAAAGACCTGACGCCGGAAAGACTGGATGCGTGGCTAAAAATATTGGCGAAGGCTTGGGATTAATGCCGCCCATCTGGGTGAATTTATCCCGAATACGCACGGCACGCCCTACAGCATGTACCACGTACCGAATGAAAGGTGATAACGATGATAGAAGAATTAGCCGTCGTAGTGAAAATTGAAAATCATCAAGTCTGGGTTGAAAGCGGACAAAGCAGCGCGTGCGGCGCTTGCCTGCAAAAAGCTTCGTGCAGCACTAATGCCATCGGCAGCGTGCTTAAGAAAAAGCCGGTGCCAGTGGATAGCGATATTCAACTAAAAAACGGCGATCAAGTCATGGTTGCTATCGATGAGAACCTGCTGCTGCGCACATCGCTGTTATTGTATCTGGTGCCGTTAATCGCCCTGTTTAGCGGCGCCGGCGCTGCCGATTGGTGGTTCGCCGGTACCGCCAGCGCGGATTTATGGATTGCCGGCAGCGCCGTGCTGAGTTTGCTGATTTCGCTGTGGCTGATCAATAAAGTGCAAAGTTTGTTGCTGTTAAATTATTACGCCCGGCCTGTCGTTGTCAGGAAAATCTAGCTCTTTATGAATGTTTGGGCGATAGAAAAAGACACGCCGTTGAAGCTGCTGTTGTTGGAACTGGTGCATCGTTACGGTGAAAATACGCTGGCGTTGAATAACAAAGAGCAGCATTACAAGGCCATTGAACTATGCACGGTTAACGAGCCGGCTATTGCCGCCTATATCTACACGTTCGGTCAGAACCCAGGACGTTACGGCATAGACCTGAAATATCCGATTGCTATGCATAACATTATCGGCGAAAACGAAAACCTGACCTTGGACCAGGTATTAGAAATCATCTCCACCCACCTTTTTTCTTAGCCACGCACATGATGAATCAAGAACAACAAACCGAATTCCGCTATTTTGTCAGTTACAGCGGCGTCAAGCTGCCGTTAAAGCTGGTCAATGAAATAACCGGCAACAGCTTAAACAATCGAAACACTTATTATCGTAGCCAGTTTGATGCCCTGGACAGAATAGTGCTTTGCCAAAAAGTGGTTTATGGCGAAGTTGAATCGGAGCATCGGTATCAATATTACGATGGCGGGGTTTTAAAGTCGGTGCAGATAACCGAGGATGATGAGTTTAGAGAGATTCATTTTAATGAGGCGGGGGAGATGGTGTGATTTGGCTGTCAATGGCCAACAGAATTGAGCCGCTTTTCCGGGATGAACTCAGAGCGTAGGGTGTGGCGGGCACAGAGACCGCACCGTGGATATGCCTGCACATAGCCGTAGCGTGCAGTACGTGGTAGCCGACATTCGGGAAGTTCTATCCCGTATTTCCAAGCGGTAATGTTGGGCAACAATAAAGCTGTTGCCCGACCAGAGTTTAATACCGATTGCGCCTTACAAGTGCTTGAAGCCTAAGCCTCAATGCGACGAATGCGGTTTTGATGAGTCTGCCATATCGGTTCTACGCAGAATATAGCGATCTGCAAGTTTGCCGGAGATACGATTACCATTGTTATCGAGCTGGATGAGCCTATTCTCTTCGACAGAATAATGCCGTGTAGTTGAGTTATCGCGTGGTGTTATTGAAATTGTGTTGCTTTGGTCATCCCAAGTAAATTTGCCTTTTTCCACAAACTCTCTTTCTGACTTGCCAACGTATTTGGTAATTAACATATAAGTGTTGTTTTTGTTCAAGGCGAGCGTGGTCTTAACGCCTTTACAATCATCACAGGGTGTAAAACCGTTATAAACACCCGGCCAATCAATGCCGTTTTGTGTGTGATGAATATCCTGATCCGTTGTTTCGGTCTCAGCAAAAACAGGATTGCAGCTTGAAAAAAGTGCGATCAAAAGAAAAGTCAGAACGGGTTTAAATTGCTGTTTAAATGTTGGCATGGTTGCTCCTTAATAAAACAGAGGTCATGGTAGAGTAGAAAGGCGGCAATGTAAAACGGTGACATCCACTATCGGCTTTGCCGGTCATGGTTAATGATGCGCTTCAAACCCGATTCACAACCGGACTGATATTGCTATTGGCGATGAAAACGGTCTTGCAGCATATGCGAGAATTCAGGTGACAGTTTTGGATTATATATAGGTGCCGTAATTCATTAATATACGTTGATAGGCAACTAATTGGGATACGGTCATTAATAACTTCCCGATATGGATCGGATAAAATTTTTCCGTTCGCCCTGACCCTTCGGCTACGCTCAGGACTAAAGGCTTTGTCGAAGCCTGTCATGAGCTTGTCGAATGGGGCTCAACACGAACGGCTTGACGATAGAAGACAGTGGTTTCGGGAAGTTATTTTTAACAAATCCTTAGCGTCGGCCTCTTTTGGATTCGAGCTTCTGTTCCAGGGTTTACGATGTTATAGTCTGAAAAAACTCAACGAAATTTTTGATTATGATCGGATTCATTCTTTGCAGCTTATCGTTGGCCGTTCTGGTACAGAACCAAAACGAATTTCTACAGCTACTTGCCACTCCAGTGGCCTTGGGCATCGGACTGGCGCTGGTGGGCGTCAGCTTGCTGCTCGGCTATTTGAAAAAAGTTTCCACCGTGATTTGGCATGACGGCTTTGCGACCAGCTGCTTGTTGATCTGGTATGCATATTGGGAACCACAGTTCAACGATGCTTCTCCGATGTTCTTTTTCTTCCCGTTGTATTACTCGCTATTGACTTCGATTGTGACGTTAACGTTGATCAATAAGAGTGAATATTTCGATCAGGAATCTATCCGTTATCTACGCCTTCTGGAAAAAAACATTCGTTTCAATACCGGCGTGATTGTGGCGTTGGTGCTGATTAGTCTGCTGATTACCTGGCATTACACACTTTATCCGATAGCGATGACTATTTTCATTGTCCGCCATACGATGACAGCCTGCCTGGAAACTATTAATAACCGGTAACCTTGTTTTTTAAGCCCGAAAACAGGGTAGGGCAAGTCCGTTTTTAACCCCAATTCATGAAGCCGGAAAGCCTGTAAAGCCGCGCTTTCCATTATAATGTCGGTTCCTTCATCGACATTTCTTGAGCCATGCCTAAAAACGCGCCTTTTCAACGAGCCGCAGAAGCCCCGTCTTTACCGACCGGTACCGTTAAATTTATTTTGTACTGCTTAGCCGGTTTTCGGGGCTGGATTTTCCTGATGATGATTCTGGAGATCGGGCAGGCGGCCAGTAGCATTCTGGTGCCTTATGCGATTAAAGCCATTATGGATGGCGTGACGCACTTGTCAGGCGCGACGGTGCTGGAAAGTTTACGCGGGCCGCTGTTACTGTTGGCGGGTTTGAATATAGCGGAAATCCTGTTTAGCCGGGGCAGCGGCGCGCTGTTGATTATCGTCGGGCCGCGCTTGCGTCAGCGCACGGCCAAAGCGTTATACGCTTATCTGCAATATCATGCGCCGCGTTATTTCGGCAGCCATTTTGCGGGCGCTCTGGCTCACCGCATCAGCGAAACGGCAATGAGCGTCAATCATACGACCTGGGCGGTGCTATTCGATTTCTGGCCTATCCTGATCACGTTCGCGGTTTCGATCGGGCTGTTGTTAAACGTGCATCAGGGTTTAGGGCTGTTTGTCGCGGGCTGGGTCTTTACCTATGTGAGCTTTTCCTATTGGTTGGCGACGCGCTGTAAGCCTTATGCACAAAATTATGCGGCGACTCGCAGTCTGGTCAACGGCAAGATGGTCGATGCGGTGACCAATATCCTGAACGCCAAATTGTTTGCTCGTTTAGGTTTTGAGCGGGAATTCCTGGACGGTTTTTTGGAAACCGAAGTTCAAGCCGGGCGCCGCACTTTTTGGTATATGGAACGGGTCCGCTGGTTCCAGTTCATTGCCGCGGCAATGCTTAAAATCGGCACGATTTATTATGCGCTGACTTTGTGGGACAGCGGCTTGATCGGTGTCGGTGATTTCACGATGAGCGTCGGCTTGGCCTTATTGATCATCAGCGATGCACGCAACCTGACCCGGCGCTTTTTGGAATTTTTCGAATATGTCGGCAATGTCGCCAACGGCGTCGAAACCATCGTCCGGCCGCATGAAATTATCGATGCACCGGGCGCGGTGCCGTTAAACGTCACCCAGGGCCGGATTGAATTTCGTAATGTGCGTTTTGGTTATCAGCCGGATCAGCCGGTGTTCGACGGTTTGAATGTCGTTATCGAGCCGGGGCAGCGGGTCGGTTTGGTCGGTTTTTCCGGTTCCGGCAAATCGACTTTCGTCAGTTTGATGCTGCGTAATTATCAGCCGCAAAGCGGGCGGATATTGATCGATGGCATGGATATTCAGCAGGTCCAGCTGGATTCATTGCATGAGCAGGTCAGTTTGATTCCGCAAGATCCGACTTTGTTTCATCGCAGTTTGAAAGAAAATATCGGCTACGGCCGTTTGGCAGCGGATGACGCAGCCATTGAAGCGGCGGCGCGGATGGCGCATGCCGATCAGTTCATTCAGGAGATGCCTGAAGGTTATGATTCATTGGTCGGCGAGCGCGGCGTTAAATTATCCGGCGGCCAGCGCCAGCGCATCGCGATAGCCAGGGTCATGCTGAAAGATGCGCCGATCTTGATTTTGGATGAAGCCACGTCGAGCCTGGATTCGGTCACCGAACTTACGATCCAGGAAAATCTGGATCGCGCGATGGGGCGCAAGACGGTGATTGCGATTGCGCACCGCTTGTCGACAATTGCGCATTTGGACCGGATTTTAGTATTCGACCGGGGCCGCATCGTAGAAGATGGCGGGCATGATCAATTGTTGGCGCAGCAAGGCGTGTATTATCGGTTGTGGACGATGCAGGCGGGCGGGTTCTTGCCGGAAGAGGCGCAAAGCTAATTTCTTCTGTAGGGCGTGCCGTGCGCGCCTTCGGAGGTGAAAAGGTGCGCACGGCACGCCCTACACAAGAGCCATTCGTAAACTTTCATCATACAGCAATACATTCCGTCAAAAACTCCGGTATCCGCCGTTCCAACCAGTACTCCGGCCTGAAAGGAATTAATCCTGAGATAAAGCCGACATGACCGCCGTGTTCGGTCAACTCCAAATGTACATGGGGCGATACTTCATCCGGGGCAGGTAGCACTTCTTGGGTCATGAACGGATCGTCAAGCGCCTGAATCAATAGCGTGGGTACCGAGATCGATTTCAGGTATTGCCTGGAACTGGATCGCCGGTAATAGTCGTGTACATCGTTAAAGCCATGTAATTTAGCGACGACTCTATCATCGTATTGCCAGAACGAATCGATTGCCGATAAATCGCCTAATTCCTTAATCTTTTCCGCTTCTTGAGCGTGGCCGATATTCTCCAGATGCCGCAATTTAACCTGCATATAGACTTTTAACTCTTTCAGTAAATTGTAGCGATAGCACTTGGCAAAACCGTTATCCAGTTTGGTCGCGCAAATACCCAATAGCAACGGCACGGAAACCGCGACAGCGGCAAACACTTGCAAGTGATCGTGTTCACCCAGCCACTTTAAAACCATATTGCCGCCTAGCGAGAAGCCTACCACGCCTAAAGGCGTTTTGGGTTCGCGTTGGCGTAAGGTTTGATAGAAAAAATGAAGGTCTTCGGTTTCGCCCGAATGATAACTGCGCGCCCTGTCATTCGATTGACCACTGCAACCGCGAAGATTAAACGCGGCGCTGCGGAACCCTTGCTTGAGTAATGAGCTTTGCAAGCCTTTGATATAACCCGATTGCGAGCTGCCAGTTAAGCCATGCACCAGCA
>CAZJOY010000241.1:0-6367 GCA_964547705.1 uncultured Methylobacter sp.
GTGGGATGTGACGTCGGTTGCGGCGTTTGGGGGAATTTTCCGGTGTTCCGGCGTGACGTTGGGGTGGAGGCGGCGCGGCGGAGAGTTTGCCCCGGCGTGGCGTGCGCCGGGCGTATTCTTCCGCCGAAACCACCACCGCCGTCGGCTTGCCATGCACCGTGACCATTTGGGCATCGCCCGCCGCCGCCCGCTTGATGAGCTGGCTGAAGTTGCCCTTTGCTTCTTGTAGTTGCCATTCGCTGTGCATGATTGCCTCCGTGAATAATTCTGGTCAGACTGGGCTGAATTTAGCACAAAGCTTGCGGGGTGGCTATGCCTAACTTCATTTCCGAAGACCAAATCGAGCAGGCGCTGGTGCAAAAGCTCCAGCATCTGCACGGTTTCGACGCGCTCGACTGTTACACGACTGAAGCGGAAGATTTGAACGACGGCTCAAACCGCGCCAAAAGGTGGAGGTTCCGCCTGCTGGACGATGCGATTGAGCAGGGTCTGGTGTTCTGCCACGAGAAAGAGGTTGCGTTGCGCGAGGTGCTGGGCGGGGACGATGTGTTCAATAAGCTCGGGCGGTTTAAGTCATTTGCCGACACCTTGCTGACGAATGATGAATGGTGCAAGGCGTTCAACGTCTATGAAAACACTATCTCGTCGTTGTATGAGGCATGCAAGCCTGAGATTATGGGGCGCGGCAAACAGAGTTGAGCAGAAAGACATCGACGCGATCAGCCTGAAGATCGCCGAACTGCTGGATGAGAGTGTGGTGGTAAACGACTCGGAGGGGTTTAAGGTGCGGCAATACAGCGCGGAATACCAGATCATCCAGAAGGGCAAGATCTGGGATCTCAGTAAGATCAACTTCGATAAACTGCGCGAAGAGTTTAATCAGGCGACCTACAAGAATATCGAAATCGCCGACCTGCGCGAGTTTCTGCAACGCAAGCTGGAGCTGATGCTGCAACAGAATGCGACGCGCACCGACTTTGCTCAGCGCTTGCAACAGATTATCGATACCTACAATTCAGGCGGTTCATCCACTGAGAATTATTATGAAGACCTGATGAAATTCACCGAAGATTTGCGCACGGAGGATGAACGGCACATTCGCGAGGGTTTGTCGGAAGATGAATTGGAACTGTTCGATCTGCTGAAGAAGGACAAAATGACGCAGGAAGAAATGCAGAACGTCAGGCTGGCAGCCAAGTCGTTATTGCATCGTTTGCTGGAAGAGCAACCCAAGGTGCTGGAGCAGGATTGGTATAAGGATACGCAGACCCAAAAGCAGGTGCGCTCTGCCGTCGAGAAGGTTTTGGACGCCAATCTGCCGGAAAGCTACGACCGCGTGTTATTCCGGGAGAAGTGCGACAATGTGTTCTACCTGATGCTCGACTATGCTAGCCACGGTAGGAAGTGGGTGGCTTAGGTAGTGATATTTATTGCAGTAATAATGCAGTAACTTTTGTACTGGTCGAAAGTTACTGTATTTCCTTGCATTTCGCTGGACAATAAAAAACCCGCGAAGCCTTGCGACTTGCGGGTTTTCGTAGTTCTTTGCACGGCTCTGAACCAATGTTTGGTACCGAGGGCCGGAATCGAACCGGCACGATGTCACCATCACCGGATTTTGAATCCGGCGCGTCTACCAGTTCCGCCACCCCGGCAAAGAAATGACATTATAGTTAACGTTTATTAAAAATGCTAGTTTTAATTTAAGCTATCAGCAATTTTAATTTGAGGTTTCGTTAAGATATTAAGCATTGTAGCTATTAGCTTAAATAATCTTGGTTAGAGAAAACTTGTTAAACAAACCGGATAACTATTTGCTGGCTATGAATTAGCGTGACTATGATGAAGATGAGCATAGTCTGCTTTCGGCAGTATTTAGTAGATAAAATGAACTATCGTGTTGATTTAAAATTTGAGTTTTGGAGTTGATGACCTCATATCTTCAGCAACTAAACCTTAACAATAAGGCCATCCCATGAGTACATTGCACATCGTTTGTCCCCACTGTCATGCTGTAAATCGTATAGTGTCCGAGCGTTTGAGCCAACATCCCCGATGCGGTCAATGCAAAGAGGCTTTATTTACCGGGCATCCGTTGGAATTAACCGGCCGAAATTTTCAACAGCATATTGCACGGAATGAAATTCCTGTTGTTGTTGATTTCTGGGCGTCCTGGTGTGGACCGTGCAAAATGATGGCACCAGCCTATGCCCAAGCGGCTGCGTCACTTGAACCGCAAGTACGACTGGCCAAACTCAATACTGAGCAGGAACAGGGCATTGCCGCACAATTTAATATTCACAGCATTCCTACGATGGTGATATTCAAATCCGGTTGTGAAATAGCCCGCATGTCCGGCGCTATGAGCACTGTTGATATTGTCCGCTGGGTCAAAAGCAATATTTAAACTGGATATAGGCAGGGAATCTCAACCTCACTTTCAGCTTATCCAATATTTACTCTAATACCATAAAATCAGGCAATGGTAATGCTGTAGCCTGTTCTACAAGGGTTTTAGGCGAACAAGGATTTTCGGGGTTCTCGATTTCCTTTAGGAATTGAGCGACCCAACGTTCGACGCGAGGTAAACAGCTATTTAGCGAGGCCTGCTTTTCCGGAATAGCAAAGAAGTCGGGCTCATGAAGGTAAGGATTTTTGATTCTGCCGACATCGATAGCATCGTGGCTGAGATCGACTATGCGCCCGCCGATAACATTGTATTGATGTTCATAATGGCCGCAGATAGAGCCGCCGAAGACTTGGTTCATGAACAGGCTTCCGTATTTGCATGATCCGGACAGATCGGATGGCGGAAGTATGCGCCGTTCGGCAGCCTGTTCGCACCATTTACGAAATACAAAAACCTTCGCTTGCGCGAAACGTTCGTAGGAATAGGCGATTTGCGCCTCCCGTTCTAAAGTCCAATCTGTCATGTCAAGGGCCTAAGTTAAGATATATTGGCCCTCCACGATGACAAGGTGATTTGGAGGGATAAGGATCGTACAGTAGCAGGGCGGGGCATTCTGCTACTTGTTGTGTCAATTTACCGGATCTGGATAAACTTCGTCATGAGTAAACCTGACGCGTTCTTCAGCGGAGCGCCCCAATGCTTTAGCGAACCATGGCGGTGGCGCATCGAACACTTTTTGGAATTCTTTCAATTGATCTACCGCTTCGGTCACATCGGGAACCTTGATCGGGTAAATATCGGCGCGTATCACTTTAGCCGCGGCCGGACCGCCAATCGATTGCACGAACATCACATGGCAATCTTTGATCAAATTGGCGCGAAACAGGTTTCTGTCATCGCTGCTGTCGGCTTCGATAGTGGATCGTATATCAACTAACCGGTAATCGTCCCGCGATAACTGATAAACCAAAAAACGGATGCAGGAGCCAAAATGGCCGTTAATCAGCGCGCCGCTGTTAGAACCTATCGCGACCCGGATAGAGTCGGGCATATCGCCGTCTTTATAAGGCATTATTTCCGGCAGGTCTTCATCTTCAGCTTCGTCGCCCCACAGGTAACGCACCGCTAATTTGATATTGGCAAGACCGATGCCGATATCCTCGCCATCTTCTTCGCCATCCAGGCTACCTAAACCGGTTTTAAGATTGGTGACGGTGATGGACTTTAATTTCTCATCATCCAAAGGTGAACCCACTCGCTCGTGTAAGATTTCCAGCAGTCTGGGTACATCGATACCGGGCAAGATGCGTGAGGCTAAGGCAATGCGTAAGGCTAGTTCTCTGGGCAATGCTTCCATTTTAATCTCCTGATTTAACAAGCTTGGATAAGGATTTGAGTATTTTTCGGGTGGAGGCTAAGTCCAACGCAGTGAAATCGTCGTGCGTTTTAAGTGTTGGATCGGCACCTGCTGCCAGTAGTTGTTCGATAACTTTTTCCCTGCCGCTGGATGCTGCATAAATCAAGGCGGTAGCACCGGAGGCGGAGTTTTGATAATTAATGTCGATGCCGGCACGGATCAGTGCCTCGATACAGTCGCTGCTATCGGCATAACATGCGGCCCATAATGCGTTATTGCCGTATTGATCACTTACGTCCAGCGCGGCATTCTGTTCGATCAAAAAGTCGACTACATCGTTACGGCCTTGTTGACTGGCTAAAATCAACGGATAAATGCCGGCGGTGTTTTTTAAAACCGGTTGAGCTACAGAAAAATAGTTGTTTTGTAGCCAGTCCCGTATTTCAGGATTCATCATGCTTGCTGGTGTTTTTCTTTCCAGCCGGAATAACCGCCTTCGAGGCTATAAACATCCTTAAAGCCGAAGTCGCTGAAAAATTCGGCCAAATGCTCGCTGGCATGACCGTAATAGCAATAAATCAACAGGCTGCGTTGTTTATTGCCGCGTTTGACTAATGAATCTTTTAAGCCTTCATGAACGTGCAGGGCGTCTTCCAAATGGCCGGCTTTGTAATCTTTCATATCCCTACAGTCCAGGATCATAGGTTGGGACTCTTTAATCAGTTGTTCGGAATCGGCAACGGAGATGGTTTTGTATTTTTTCATGGTCGTGTTAAATGACTTCAGAAAGTCATCCCTCAAGAGGCTGCGAAAATTGTAAGAAAACTAACAATGAAATAGATTTTGTTGCTATTAAATGTAAGAAGTAGCTCTATTTCTTCATGTTAAAGGCTATATAGAAGCTATATGAACTAACTAAGCAAGTTGTTTGCCATGATCTTGAATGGCCCGAGCTTTCTGGTGTCGAGGAGATATTTCAGGCAAAAAAAAGCGCCCTAGTCGAGAAAATAGGACGCTGAAGGTACAACGCTCAGGAAAGGCTCTGCAAACGAAATTCAATCATATGAATAGATATGCAGTAATGATGCCAATGTTTGTTTGTTTCGTATTTTAAGGTGTTGTGACTGTTTATCTGGGTTTAAAAATATAATATTTGCACCAAACACAGCTATTTATGTTGTTTAGCTGCCCTGATTTAGTGCACTTTCTGCGGATTGTTCCAGGTCCATGCCGCGGAATATTGAGCAACGCTTAAATACATCCAAGGTCGGCGTTACTTTTTTATGTTGGCAAAATTTTGCGACCAGTTTGGAAAGCCCTTTGATGTCGCGGCCTGTCGCTTCCGGGAAGCTGGTCACTAATTGATTAATTAATTGCTCATCAACATCCAGGCCGAATTGTTCGACCATGACCTGCCAGATGCGCCGTCGTGCGTCAGTGTCCGGCGGGTAGTACTTAATCAGCGCGATACAACGTGAAACAATGGCTTCATCAATGTCATCGACACGGTTGGTGGTCAAAAACAGCAAGCCGTTAAAATATTCAAGGACTCTTAAAAACACCCCGACTACCGCATTCATCGCGATGTTATTGTCGCGGCGCTTGATATAAACATCGGCCTCGTCGATCAGCATCACAGCGCCCCAACGTTGAGCACGGGTTAATACGTCTTTTAAGGCTTTTTCCATCTCGCCGACATTGAGTCCCAATTGCCCGGAATGCACCCGGTACAAAGGGCGTTTGATAATTTCGGAATAGACTTCGGCCGTTAAGGTTTTACCCACTCCGGCAGGCCCGGCGCACAGCACCGTGGTTCCGCCCGATTTGCCTTCAATAATGTCATCCATCAAGACATCCATTTCGGCGGTAAGAATGTCGATTAAATCAATCTGTTCTTCGCGAAGAATCAGTTTTTGTTTTAATTCCGGTTGATATTGATAGGGTTGGACGTCATTTACATGCACCCATAAATGATGATGCAGTTCCAGGTGGAACATCAGCAGGTAGCAATGTACCGGTAGTTCGGTAAATAAACCTTTGGGAATTTCTTTTTCTGAAGCTTCAACTTCATTTTCGACTTTGCAGTCATAGCGATTGCTTCTGGCAGCTTTGCGTAAATATTTAGCCAAAATATCGCCTTTAGCATCGACAGATAACACGCGATCGCTGAGGATGCTTTCATCATTAACCAAGCGTGCCGATCCGCCTTCGGTGGATAAAACCACAACGTCTTTACGCGCCCAGTCGGTATTCCTGTGCGAAGCGGTAGGATCTTCGGCGTAAAACCCGGTGCCTTTGCCTAAAAATTGTGTGCCGGATTGGCCGCACCATTCGAAATAACGCTCGGCGGCATCGTCATAAGTTTTGATCAGTTCAGGGGTTTCTTTAAGAAAGCCTTTGGCGACGAAAATTTCTGTGATGGTTTTATCGGCAATGTCCCGCGCGCGGATAGTAACGGTTGAAATTGCTACTTTGCCTTTGGCGTTGGCTTTGAGTTCAAGCGTGACGCGCCCGGTTTCTTCCTCGCCGGAAGGCGTAAAGTCCAGACGGGTGACCACGTAGGCCATCGGTTTTCCGGCAACGTTGGTCTGGAATAACCA
>CAZJOY010000242.1:0-6364 GCA_964547705.1 uncultured Methylobacter sp.
GGGACGCCGGAGCGTCCCTCACTGCATTCCCACGCCGGAGCGTGGGAACGATAGCATTAACGATAAATTACACACGGCACGCCCTACGCGGCCTCACAACAACGCCTTAATCTCCGGTATGCAAGAGCCGCAGTTGGTTCCCGCTTTAAGGCAGCGACCGACTTCCTGATGGGTTTTAAGACCTTTCTCCTTGATCGCCGCCTGTATGGTAAGTTCCCCGACATTAAAACAAGCGCAAACGATGGTACCGACATCGGCGACGCCTAAGGGCGGTGTTCCGGTCAATAAGGCCATGCGCTCCGCTTTTTCCAATTCCGTTTTTGCGAACAATCCGGTCAACCAGTTACGTTCCGGTAACGCGGATTCGGCGGCGATAAAAACCACGCTCTCCAAGCGATTATTGAGCAAACGCGCGGCCCGGTAATTACCCCGAGCGGAATCTTGATATTCCTGCCATTGCGCAGTTGCGCCCTCGTTATCGCTGAGTTTTTTTTGCGCCCACTCCTGCCAGTTTTCAGGCAAGCTAAGTCCGGCCAATTCATAGCGGTAAAATTGCTCGCCTTTGATTTTGACCCAATAATCCGGTTCATGAATGGCCAACTCACGTCGGGACAGGATAAAACCTTGCCAGACCGGTTGATAAGCTTTGATCCGCACCGGCGTATGCTTGCTTTCCGGCTGGTTGGAAATCGGATCGGTAACCGCATTAACCAATGCGCCCATGCGGCCTCGACCGGCATATTGTTCGGTCCAATGCATCGGCACAAAAAGGTTGCCTTGAAGCTGGCCGTCGGTGATCTGTACCCGCGCAATCATCGATCCCCAGCAACTTTCCAGGCTTGCCAACGTGTTGGCAAGCAGGCCGTAACGCTGGGCGTCGGCCGGATGAATCTCGACAAACGGTTCGGCTTTATGCTGATTTAATTTGGCCGCAATCGCGGTGCGGGTCATGGTATGCCATTGGTCGCGCAATCGGCCGGTATTTAAAATCAGCGGGTAAGCGTGGTCCGGCGAATTAACCGGAAGTCGCGGAGTCACAGCAATAAACTTGGCTTTGCCCGATTCGGTAAAAAATCGCCCGTCCTCGAACATTCTGGCCCTGCCCTGCGGATAAGCCCGATTAACCGGCCATTGGGTCGGTTGCAAACGATCGTAATCACGCGCACTCATCTCCGCAAACGCCGATATATCGAAATCACGCGAGCCGTTGTTTTCAAAACCGGACAGCGCCGCATGTTCGCGAAAAATCTCTACCGGGCTGCGGTAATGAAACGCTTGTTCAAACCCCATACGCCGCGCCACTTGGGTGATAATCCACCAGTCCGGTTTGGCGCTGCCCGCGGCTTTAAATAACGCGCGTTGCCGTGAAATGCGCCGCTCCGAATTGGTCACGGTTCCGTCTTTTTCGCTCCAACCTTGTGCGGGCAGCAGCACATGCGCCAAAGCGGTGGTGTCGGTATCGGCGATGCAATCGGACATCACCACAAACTCGCAGCCCTGCAAAGCGCGTTTGACTTTATCGGCATTGGGCAAGCTGACCACGGGATTGGTGCCCATAATCCACACGGCTTTAACTTTGCCGTCGTCAATCGCGTCGAACAGGTCGACGGCGGGATAGCCGGGCTTTTGGGCAATATTTTTAGTGTTCCAAAACCGCGCAACCCGATCTATATCGTCGGCATTGGAAAAGTCCATATGCGCGGCCAGTTGATGCGACAAGCCGCCGACTTCGCGGCCGCCCATCGCATTGGGTTGTCCGGTCAGCGAAAACGGGCCCATGCCCGGCTTGCCGATTCGGCCGGTCGCCAGATGGCAATTGATGATGGCGTTGACTTTATCGGTACCGGATGAGGATTGATTGATGCCCTGACTGTATAAACTGATGACTTTTTCATGATCGGAGAACCATTGGTAAAAGCGATGTACGTCGTCTTTGCTTAAGCCGCAACGATGTGCCACCTGATCAATAGTAATACCGGCAGCATTCAGGGCTTCGGCAAAGCCCTCGGTATGAGCTTCGATATAAGCCGAATCCGTTGCATTGTGTTCGTTTAGATATTGCAGTAGACCGTTAAACAAACCAGCATCGCTGCCGCTCGCCAAGGCTAAATGCACATCGGCAATGTCGCAACTGGCGGTGCGGCGCGGATCGATCACTACCACCTTTAATTCCGGATTGGCTTCCTTGGCCGCGCGTATGCGCTGAAAACTGACCGGATGGCACCAGGCCGCATTCGAGCCGATCAACACGATCATTTCGGCTTGTTCGAAATCTTCATAACAGCCCGGCACGGTATCGGAACCGAACGCGCGTTTATGTCCCGCGACCGACGATGACATGCACAGGCGGCTGTTGGTATCCATATTACCGCTGCCGATGTAGCCTTTCATCAGCTTGTTGGCAACGTAATAATCCTCGGTCAGCAATTGCCCCGAACCGTAAATCGCCACCGCGTCGGGACCGTGTTTTTCGATAATACCGATAAAAGAGTCGGCAACCAGATCCAGCGCTTGGGTCCAGGTGGTTTCGCGCCCGTAAACTTTGGGCTGTAGCAGTCGGCCTTTCAGTTCAATGGTATCGCCGAGCGCCGAACCTTTAGAGCAGAGCCGCCCGAAATTGGCCGGATGCGTAGTATCGCCGCTGATTTTCAGACGATGATGGACTGCATCGACTTTCGCGCTGATGCCGCAGCCTACGCCGCAGTAAGGGCAAGTGGTTTGTATGGGTTTATTCATTAAATCTAAAAATACTCAATAATTAGAGAATAGAACACGGATGGCACTGATTTAAACGGGTTCAAACGGATTTTTTACCGCATTCCATTGAAAACCGGCATCTGCTAAGGAACGCGCATGAAATAACTTCGGCAACTGGCTCCCTCTCCTGCTGGAGAGGGTTGGGGTGAGGAGAATCAAATGCTCAAGTTATTTCATGCATGTTCCTAAGGAACATGCATCAATGTGTTAAGCAATTACCATGAAGAACATTAAGGACATGAAGACTTAAATCCTTCATGCCTTTCATGCTCTTCATGGTTTAAAAAGAAAACGTGCTCACGTTATTTCATGCATGTTCCTAAGTAACTGCATAAGCCTGACCAAAAATCAGTGCATCTCTTATATCGGAAATGTTGTCTTTCTGTTCCAGCAAGTGCTGATACCAATTACCGTCGGCCGTTTCACCGTACAACACCGCACCGATCAGCTTATCGGCTTTAATAACCAGCTTTTTATAAATGCCTAAAGCGGGATCGGTAAAATGAATGCTTTCACAGCTGTCATCGCCTTGAAAATCGCCGACCGAAAACAGGTTGATGCCGGTCACCTTCAGCTTGGTTGCGGTCGGCAAAGTGATGTATTCCGCCGCGCCATGCGCGCTGAGATGATTGGCGCAAACTTTGGCCTGCTCAAACAATGGGGCGACCAAGCCGAAAGTGGCGCCGCGATGCTGAATGCATTCGCCGACCGCATAAATGCTGGGATCGTAGCTTTGCAAGGTGTCATTGACGACGATGCCGCGCTCGCAATAAATGCCCGCCGCTTGAGCCAGCGCCATGTTGGGACGCACGCCGATGGCGGTAATAAACAAATCGCAGTCAAGCCGGCTGCCGTCTTCGAAATTGACTGCGGTAATGTGGCCTTTTTCATCGCCCGACAATTGCGTGGGCTTAGCGGCCATTTTAAAGTTCAGGCCGCGTTGTTCCAGTTCCGTTTGCAGCATTTTTGCCGCCGGTCTGTCCATTTGCCGGTTCAGCAATATTTCATTGCTATGAATCACGGTCACGTCCATGCCTCTTGAAACCAAGCCGTTAGCGGCTTCCAGGCCTAACAGCCCGCCCCCCAAGACCACGGCTTTGTTATGGCTGCGGCTATAAGCCAGCATTTTATTAACATCGACAATGTCCCGAAAACTGATCACGCCGTCCAGGTCATTGCCCGGAATGGACGGTATAACGGCTTTAGAACCGGTCGCGATTAACAGCCGATCATAATCAGCCAAAGTGCCGTCTTCGGCATAAACCTGTTTGCGTTTCCGGTCTATACGCACCACGGCTTTATCTTCGCCCGCATGCAGTGTTATGCCGTTATCGCTGTACCACTGGCGGTTATTGATCACGATATCCTCGATGGTTTTCTCGCCGCACAGCACCGAAGACAGCATGATGCGGTTGTAGTTGCCGTAAGGCTCGGCGCCGAACACGGTAATAGCGTATTTATCCGGTGCGGCGGTCAGCAATTCTTCTACGGTACGCATACCCGCCATGCCGTTCCCTATGACGACCAAGCGTTGTTTCATCGAGTTATTCCTTATGATTGAAGGCCATCAAGTCAGGCTGTTTGCAATTCATAAGCAAACCGTATGCCGACTTTAATCGTGCAGGTAGGAATAAGCCTGTTCGAGCGATGCCAAGCACCGGCTTATTCCGGCAAATTTGAGTCGTGCTTGCCGGAGCGCTACGCCCTTCGATAAGCTCAGCACAGGCCTGGACGCGCTTATTAGGCCTGCGTCCAAATCTTTTACGCGCTAAAATGGTGCACAAATAATTTGCAGTCCAGTTAAACGAGCAATAACAGTGCAAAAGGAAAGACAGAAGCCATATAGAGGATATAGCAGCCCTTTTTAATGGCGCTGATGCCCTGAAATCCGTAAAGAGCGCGCACTACGCACTCGACACAACTTTGTATAAATCGGCCGTGCGCGCCTCTTCTGCGCCCGGATTAAATCGATATTTAACCTTACTCAGCGGCGCGCGCATGGCGCTTCCTCTTTTAAAACGACAATTCTGATTATTCGGCCTGCAAATTGCTATGCAAACTATAACGCCCTTACTTTAAACGACTTTAAAGCCCATCATGCATAAACGTATACTGGACCATCTTAACGGCGCAATCTTACTATTCGATCGTGGCCTCATCCTGACTTACCTTAATTCCGCCGGAGAAATCCTGCTTGCCGACAGCTCGCGCCACTTGGTAGGCCTTAGCGCATCCGAATTATTCAAAACCTCCGATCCTGCGCTGCTGATGAATTTACAGCAATGCTTAACGATGGCGGAACCGCTGGTAGACCGTGAGCTTGTTCTGGAGCGGATGAGCCACAGCGTCACCGTCAATTTGAGTGCGACGCCGCTCTTGGAAAATGAGCGGGTCAACGAGATTCTGCTCGAATTGCAGCAAGTGGACAATCATCTGCGCATTTCCAAGGAAGAACAGTTATTAACCCAGCAAAACACTGCCAGATTACTGGTCAGGGGCTTGGCCCACGAAATCAAAAACCCCTTAGGCGGCTTGCGCGGTGCCGCGCAATTACTGGACTTGGAGTTGACCGACCCGGAACTCAGGGAATATACCCGGATTATCATTGCCGAATCCGACCGCCTGCAAGGCTTAATGGATAAAATGCTGGGCCCCAATAAACTCCCCAACAAAAAGGCCATCAATATTCATGAAGTGCTGGAGCGGGTCAGGCAATTGGTTCAAGCCGAATCCAGCCTGACCATTAAATCCGACTACGACCCCAGCATTCCCGACATCCTGGCCGATAAAGACCAGCTGATCCAGGCTATTTTAAATATCGCCAAAAATGCGGTGCAGGCGCTGAACGGCGAAGGCGACATTACCATCAAAACCCGCATTCACCGGCAAGTAACCATCGGCCGCAAACGCTATAAATTGGCGGTGAAATGCGACATTATCGATAACGGACCGGGCATCGACGCCGACATGATGAACCAAATATTTTATCCGATGATTACCGGACGTGCAGACGGCACGGGGCTGGGTTTGTCCATAGCCCAAGCCCTGATTAATCAACATAACGGTTTGATTGAATGCAGCAGCGAGCCGGGAAACACCGTGTTTTCAATTTTTTTACCCATTATTACGCCGGGAGAAGCCAACAATGACTAAGTCCGAAACTGTCTGGATCATCGATGACGACAAATCCATACGCTGGGTCGTGGAAAAAGCCCTGCAAAAAGCGGACATCACTACCCGCAGTTTTTCCGGTGCGACCGATTTGCTGGGCGCCTTGCAGAACGATCTGCCCGACGCGCTGATTACCGATATTCGTATGCCCGGCATAGACGGACTGGAGCTTTTGAACAAAATTCAATTGGGCCACCCGAACCTGCCGGTCATTGTAATGACCGCTCATTCCGATCTGGAGAGCGCTGTCTCGGCATTCCATGGCGGCGCTTTCGAATATCTGCCCAAGCCCTTCGATATTAAAGAAGTCGTCGATCTGGCCCATAGAGCCTGCATCCACAGCAAGCAACAGCAACTTACGGGAGTTGCAGATGTCCACACCGCTCAGGAAACCACGCCTGAAATCATCGGCGAAGCGCCCTCCATGCAGGAGGTA
>CAZJOY010000243.1:0-6340 GCA_964547705.1 uncultured Methylobacter sp.
TAGATGGGCTTGACTTGGAACTTCATTATAGCAGGACTTTAAATTTAGAATTGCCAGGAAACCACCTTTGCTTTGTTACCTATCGCTTTGTTTTAAATAGCACATCATGTCAGTATGAACTAGCGTGATACTGCATTGGGCATTCTGGTTAGCTATTGGCAGATGTTAAGGAAATAGCACAACTCTTAAAAAATAGAACTACTCGCCTGTTATAATGTCCGGCTTTTTAGACGCGTTAAAACAAGGGTTAGTTTTTATGAATTGGGCATATGCTTTTTCCGGTCTTTCTGTAGGACTATTGGTGGGTTTGACCGGTGTAGGCGGTGGTTCGCTGATGACGCCGTTGCTGGTTTTTTTGTTTGGATTCAAGCCGGCCGTTGCGGTCGGTACCGATCTGCTATTTGCCGCCATTACCAAAACCGGCGGCGTTTGGGTACATCATAATAAACATAGCTCAGTCGATTGGAAAATCGTCGGTTGGTTGGGTCTCGGTAGTATCCCTTTTGCTTTAGCTACTTTGTATGTTCTCAAACATTTGATGGAAGTCGGCAAGGAAACGACCGGCGCGATAACGTTTACGCTGGGTGTTGCGTTGCTGTTAACGGCCTCGTCGCTAATCATCCGGAGCATGTTATTAAGCCGGGCAGCGAAACTTAATCCTATTGATGATGAGCATAGCACTCCCGAAAATGCAGGCCGCTTCAAACACCTGCAAATCCCCGCTACCGTACTTATTGGTGCCGTGCTGGGCATATTGGTGACGTTATCGTCTGTGGGAGCCGGTGCGCTGGGTACTGTCGCGCTGCTATTTCTTTATCCCAGAATGACTACGCTGAAAATTGTCGGCACTGATTTGGCTCATGCCATTCCGCTCACTGCAGTCGCAGGCCTGGGGCATCTTAGCCTGGGCAACGTGGATCTGATTTTATTAGGCAGCTTGCTGGTCGGTTCTATACCCGGCATCTGGATTGGCAGCCACCTGAGCGCAAAAATCCCTGAAAAATTTTTACGGCCGATTTTGGCTTGTATCCTGATGTTGATCGGACTTAAATTTGTATTGCAATAAGAGCCGGAGGAAACTTCATTTTACGCTCCGCCGTAAAATGAAAAGGATCATCCAGACCTGTCTGAGTTTAGATTTTAAGACCGCTCAAAGCATAAAATGAGCGGATTGCCTATTGATTTATTTGTGGTAAGTTTTATATTTGATTAAAAAACAATACATTTCGCTGTCATAAATAATAGAAAAATCAATAGGAAGGTGGGTTATGAATCAAAGTTCGACGGATCAAACCGATATTGAAAAATTACGTTCCTTGAAACGGCTGACAGCGGGTGTATACCTATGCCAGGTACTGGCCTTTGCATTTGCCGGATTGCCGTTGCTGATAGGCGCCGCGATCAACTTCATGAGAGTTGACGACGTTAAGGGAACTTTTCTGGAGTCCCATTTCGACTGGCAGGTCAAAACCGTCTGGATGGCTCTGGCGGGGCTTGCAGTATCTGGATTAACTTTTGAGTTTGGCATCGGCATTTTTATCCTGATTGCCACCTTAATGCTGATGGTATACAGAATTGTAGTCGGCTGGAATGCGTTGAATTCCGACAAGCCGGTTAATGAATAATCAGCACGATGAATATTCAAGATTGTACCCAAAGGGCATAAGTTTCGTTTGAGCAGACACGCTGCTCAACTCAGCTTTATCACGCCAATGCTTCAACATTAAGCTGAGCGAAAATAACAGCTCTTTAAGACCCCATCCTCTAACCCGATCTTAATCATTTCCTAATGTTTTCTTCGGGTTATTTTAATCTTTGCTTTTATATACTTAGCGTTTGTAACTTTACTCGCGCTTAATTATATGACCAGCCAAGAAACCTTTAGAATTGACCTGTTCAAAATTAAAAAGTCAGCCCTGTCACTCAGTTTGGCGCTGGGATTAATCTTGCTTAGCGGCTGTCAGACTCTATCATCGCTGTTCCCTGAAGATAAAACGGTAGCCTTCGATCTTCCTGAGCCTAAATCGGAAACTATAGTTACCCACGAGTTCGAAATGTTCGACGGCGAAAACATGGTCGGCAGTCTCGCCGCAATCGAAACCCGCGAAAATGATGTCCTACCGGATATCGCCCGGCATTTCGGTCTTGGCTATAACGACATCAGCATAGCCAATTCCTCCGTCTCCCCCTGGAAACAAGAGCCTGGCAGCCGGGTTTTTTTACCGCTGCAATTTATACTTCCCGATTCGCCGCATAAAGGAATGGCCCTGAATCTGGCGAATATGCGATTGTTTTTTTATCCCAAAAAACAGCCGGGCAAGGTTTATACCTACCCGGTCGGTATTGGCCGTCAAGGCTGGAACACGCCGATGGGGCAAACCAGCATTGTCGCCAAAGACGCTAACCCAAGCTGGACTGTTCCTGAGTCGATTCATCGCGAACACGCCGAGAAAGGCGATTCATTGCCCAAGGTAGTCAGCTCGGGTCCTGATAACCCGTTGGGACTTTATGCGATGCGTTTGGGATTCCCCGGCTATTTAATCCACGGCACCAACAAACCCTACGGTATCGGCATGCAGATCAGCCATGGCTGTGTGCAGCTTTACCCGGAAGACATTGAAGTGCTGTTCAAAAAAGCGACCGTCGGTATGCCGGTGCGCATCATTCATCAGCCCTATTTGACCGCATGGCATCAAAACATGTTATATCTTGAAGCGCATGAGCCTTTATCAAAGTGGGCCAATGACAAGCCCAATTTAAAAAAGCAGGTCATAAAGCAGCTACATGAAGTCAGCGCGAAAAAAGGCGTCGCTGTCGATTGGGACAAAGTCGAACGCATACTCCAGCGTTCAGACGGCATTCCCACACCGATACTTGCTCAAAGCCCTGATGTCGCGGAACTGTCGGCAAACGCTGTGCAGTTGGCGCATCCGGAACAGTTCTACGGCCAACCTGTCATTGGCGAACTAAAAGATAGCGACTGGTCCATTTTGGTAGCCAGCTTTAATGACGAAACCAAGGCACAACAACTAGCTACCATGCTGAACCATCAAGGACCGATCATACCTGCCCATAAAGTCTTGAAAAACGATGGCTATCAAGTTATCGCAGGACCATTCAAGAGCAAAACGGAAATGAACACGGCCATGAAACGCATCAAAATGGATTTTGAGATTAATAGCGAGCCGTTAATACCCCGATTATCTTCAATAAATTAAGCGGATTAATTCCTTTGCCCCAGGAGCAGGGTATTCCTACTTCTGGGGCACTAAGCTATAAAACAGCACATTAAAATCATTCTGCCGTTACAAAGCCCCCACTTTAATATAGTAACAACCTATTTATTCATAGCAAGTTGGTATTATACAACGACCTTGTACTAGCTATAAGATGCAGCTTCTGTTAACAAAACCATACGAGAAAGCTATGAAAACTGCAAAATTAATCGTCATGTATCCTCAACCAACCGACCTTGATACATTTGAGCAACGTTATGCGGACGAACATGTTCCGATGGCTGTAGAAAAGCTGTCAGGAAAGACCCGCTTTGTTGCATCGCTAATAACGGATAGCGTAGGCAATGGTCCCGCACCTTTCCATCGCATAGCGGAAGTTTATTTTCCATCGATGCAAGCATTGAACGATTGTTTGAATTCAGCAGGAGGACAAGAAACAGCGGGGCACGCGGTTGAAATTTCAACAGGAGGCGCTCCTGTATTTTTAATTGCGGAAGTTGAAAGCTTTGATTTCTAAGTATTGATAAGCAAGAGGAAAACCGTCAAATATTTCCTTCAGTTCGGGCTTTAGCACGATAGATTGGAATACCAGACAGCTCCCAACATGAACTTGAATGTTGGAGTTTTCTGCCTCCATCTACCGTGCTGACTGTACCGCGAAGATTGGCCTGAATACGTCCATTAAACCTGACCGAATTCTTCTTTTATCGGCAGGGTAAAATAAAAAGTGGTGCCTTTTCCGGGTTTGCTATTGAAATGCAATAAGCCTTCGTGAGCTTCGATCAGTGAGCGGCTAATGGATAACCCCATGCCCATGCCGTCCGCTTTAGTGGTGTAAAACGGCGTCAATATCTTCTGTTTTTGGTATTCATCAAGTCCCGGCCCATTGTCTTTCACCTTGACCCGTATAACATTATCGGGAAGCAAGTGGCTCTGGATAGTTAAGTGGCGTTGTTGCTCTGAGGGCAGATTCTGCATGGCTTCGACGCTGTTGCGGATCAAGTTTATGATGACCTGTTCGATTTGTATATGATCGACGTCAATAGGAGGCAGGTTATTTTCCAGGCTGAATGTCAACCTGATAGCGTTCTGTTTGAGTTCAGAAATACACAGACTGACCGCTTCATGAATCAAGTTATTAATGTCGGCGCTTGATCGATGTTTTGCATGGGATTTGACGAACTCACGCATGCGATGAATGATCCGCCCGGCTCTTAAAGCCTGCTGCTGCGTTTTGTACAAGATCTCAGACAGCTTTACCAAATCGGGAGTTTCAGTTTCGATAAGATTGACACTGACTTGCGCATAGCTGGAAATTGCAGCAAGGGGTTGGTTGACTTCATGGGCAATGCCTGACGCCATTTCACCCATCAGCCCTAGCCGAGTGACATGGGCCAGTTCATTAAGATGCTGCTTGTCTTGCTGTTCCTGATGCTTACGTAAACTGACGTCACGCACGATCTTAGTAAAATAGCGTTCATTATCGATTGAAAACTCCGCCACGGACAGGTCGAGAGGCACCACAAAGCCATTCTTGTGGACGCCTTCAATCTCCTGAATTTGACCGGCACGTTCTACGCCATGAGGCGAGCTGAAGCAGGGCGATGATGGAAAGAGTTTGTTTATGCTACAGCCAATCAGCTCATCCGGCTTATAACCGAAAATAGTTTCTACCGCGGTATTAGCGGATACGATGATGCCGGATAGATCATACGTAATAATCCCTTCCACCGACGCAGCAAAAATGGCGTTGAATTTAGCTTCGATTTGTTTGCGTGGGGTAATGTCGTACAGTATCACCAGATGCTCGCCCACAAAATCCCGGTAAATCGCAGCAGCGGACGCTAACACGGTTTTAAGGCCGCTATTCTTGCAGCGAATAGTGACTTCCAAAGGCGGAACATCGGTTTGCTCCTGTTCGACTTTCTGCTGTACCTCTTGCCAAGCAGTTACGACCCAATGTCGATAGTCGGGATCAGGGTAAGCTTTCGGCCACCAGTCCGCCAAAGTGGCAATGTCCTCTATGGTATAGCCGAATGTTTGCACAAACGCCGGATTCAGGAAGGTAATTTTCAGCTGTTTATCATACAGCGCCATCGGTACCGGGCAAACCTCGATAATCGAACGGAATTTTGCCTCACTGGCTTTTAATTTTTCGTCTATTAGTTTGCGCGCGCTAATATCCCTGAAAAAGCTGACAAAATAACCGCCATCTTCGTTGATGAAAGAAACACTGACTTCAACGTCCCACACGCTTCCGTCTTTACGCCGATGCCGGGTTTCAAACAGATCCGTCCCATACAGCATCACATTACGAAGATGTTCCGCCGTTTCCTCCTGGTCTTCCTGTGCTTCCAGGTCGGTGATTCTCATGCCGACCAATTCCGTTTGCGAATATCCTGAAAGATAAGCGTATGCGGGATTAATTTCCAGTAGGTTACCTTCTCTGTCTACTCGCCAGAACCCCTCGCTGATGGTCTGGATGACCGAATCATATTGTCTATGCCGTTCTTGAAGCTCGGCAACCTTTTGTTCCAACTCGTATTCGGATGTTTTTAACCGGCTGAGTGTGTTATCCAATTGCCCTGCCATATTATTGAACAGCTGTGATAACTCGGCGATTTCAAGATAACTTGTTGAGGAAACTCTCCGGGTAAAATCGCCCAAGGACAGGGCTCGCGCCATGTCAGCTAATGCAATGATAGGCTTGGACATTCCCCTGCCTATTATTGTTGCGACTAACCAGGCAAAGACGGCAAAAAGAAAGCCTGCCGCGCCCAGGCTCATGACCAAATGTACCAAGGGTGTAAAAGCTTCCACCTGCCCGATATGTACCATGATGCAGCCGCCGCCGATTTCAGGTACGAACCGGAAACCATGGATGCTGGAAACATCATGATAATCGAGATTGAGAGTTTCACCGCTCTCACTGTGTAAACATTGCTGCATCGGCACGGCTGAAATGGGCTCAACGACACCTTGCCTAGAAGGGTAGCGCGACTTAGTGACGAAAAATCCCTGATTATCAACCAAAAAACTCTCTCCCGATTCCCCCAACACAGCAGAGCCAAAACAAATATCTTAGAATTCCCGTTCAGAGTAAC
>CAZJOY010000244.1:0-6228 GCA_964547705.1 uncultured Methylobacter sp.
TCTGGGAAAAAGAAATTTCAACATTCCCAATAGATTTTGATGAAACCGAATGCGCTTACGTCTTAGAGGGCGAAATTTTAGTAACTCCAGCAGGCGGGGAGCCTGTAAGAATTCTGCCGGGTGACCTGGTGTCGTTCCACGCTGGACTGGATAGTCAATGGGAAGTGGTCAAGCCATTGCGTAAGCATTACAGCTACGATTTTCCTAATGGCATTTAACCGGTAAATTGTGTTTGGCATCAGCGATCCCAGGATGCTCGATGGAAAATGCTGACACACCGTAGAGGCAGCACTTTCCAGTTTAACTCAACCAATGGCCGATAGTATCAACTGCTCACGGCCGTTGGCTTTTCAAAGTTCTCGTCAATGTCCAGTCTTAAAAACTTGATCAATTTAAGATTGATCAAGTTTACTACCAGTAACCGGGGCTTGCAGTTATCTAAGCCCTAAATAATACCTTCTTGCGTCACACGCTAAACCGAAGCCGACGCTTGATAAGCGATTGCCATCAGAAATTTCGGCGTGCGGAAATATGCGGCGCGTGATTTCCTGGATCAACGGAATAGCGGTGCCGCCGCCGGTTAAGATGACTAGAGCAACGTCGTTTGCTTTTACTCCAGCCATCGTGATGCAGTCATTGATGGTTTTTTGGAGACTTTGAATATTTGCAGACAGACTCTCCTCAAACTGCATCCGACTGGTATGCGCTTGCAAATCTGCTTCAATGAAAGAAAGATCCGCCATTGTTTGCTCGCATGAGCTAAGGTGAATTTTGGTTTCTTCAACGACAGACATCAAGCCGTGCCCCTGCTCTTCCTCTACAATCGACAGCAGTCTATGAGTCAGGGCTTTGTCATTGGACTGGCTAATCAGCTCTTTTAAGTCTCTCTTATATTTATGCGTATACATGCACTGAATCTTGCTTAATTCTGAAAGATCGAAGAAAGGCGCTATCGGGAAATCCAGTCCTTTAGCCCCCCAAAGAGAGCCCAGCCCTAACAAGGGCATAAAACATTTCAAGCTCAATGCCCGGTCAAAATCGTTACCCCCGATTCGAACCCCGGTATTCGCCAAAATATCCTCCTGACGATCCTGCTTTTTGATATAGCGTTCCGATAATCGCATTATCGTAAAGTCGGATGTACCGCCGCCGATGTCCATAACGACCGCCAAGCGTTCCGCATCTCCCATTGTTAGCTCATGCGCAAACGCGGCGGCAATGGGCTCATATTGAAAGCGAATATGTTTAAACCCGGCGGCAGCGAATATAGCTTGGAGCTGGTCTTCCGCCTCTTTGTCCGCTTTATCATTACCGTCGACGAAATGGACCGGCCTGCCGGCAACGACATGCCGGATTTCCCTATCGGCCAGTAACTCGGCTTTATTTTTTATATCCTCGATAAAATGGCCAATAATGTTCTCGAACTTTGTTTTTCTTCCGCCGATATAGGTTCCTTCTTTCATTAGCGAAGTTCCAAGCACACGCTTAAAACTTCTCATAAAGCGGCCATCCTCTTGGGCGATATGAGCGTTAATCGCTTTACGGCCAAAAACGACAGTTGGACTTTCAACCGGGAAGAAAATGGTCGAAGGTATGGTTAAATGCTGATCTTCTAACGGAACTAACGTTATTTGATCATCATTGTCCTGGGTAATCGCGACAGTTGTGTTCGAGGTTCCAAAGTCAATTCCACAGGCAATTTCATTCGATCCATGCATTTTAAGTGTTTTCATTCTAAGTTTTATCGTAGACGGGCAGCGGCTTTTTAGCAGTCTGGGCTAAATGGAAAACTGATCCAGGTGAATTATCTCGGGTTATTTAACAGCGTTCCCGGTTCTGTGTTGCTAAACTGGTGTTCTTTCAAAATCTCGATTTGTTCGGGCGTACAGGGCTTTAGTTTGCCGATCATGGGTTTTCTCCTGTTTTTTCTGCAATCAACTGTTTCAACGATGCTTTGCTGGTAGCCATTCCCTTTTCGGCATAGTCGTTTAAATCGGAATACCACCAGTCCTGTTTATCTCGATACAGCGGCGCCAGCCGGTCAATAATCAACAAGTCGTAAATATTGACCCATTCGCCTTCCACTTTAAGCGCCAATCGGGGGTTAAAAATATAAGCGCCATGCTTTACCCGATAGAATAGTTTGCGGTTATGCTTGTCGTCTTTATCGATTTCGTTTTTGGACAGGATGCTCTACAAATAAGCCCGTTGTTGTAAGCATGATTTTTAATGAACTCCAGAATCAGCGCATAGTTTTGTTGCCGATAGCGATAAATCGAAAATAACAAACGGTCGCGCTGGTACAGATTGTCGCCGACTTTTTTTACTTCGGCCGATTTGAAGTCATCGTCTTGCAGGTATTTTTGCAACTTGGCGAAACCGGGAATCGTTTTGGAATTGAGTTCGTTATAGAGCAGGATTTTCATGAATCGTTTTCAGGCAGCTATTACGCGTTACGGGATCGGTGCAATAAAATATTGCCTGATTGTACCGGCTTTTGTGACGTTTTTGTTAAGGGCTCCCGGATCGGCTTAACAAGCGTTACCCATTTTTCCAATAACCGGCTTCATGGATTTTTCCCGGTAAACCAAGGTGGGTGGAACTTTTTACGATATTGATCGCGTCCGATAGCGCAGTCAATATGGGAAGAGACGTAGTACGACGCTTACAGACCGGAGTGACTAATTTTTAGCCGTTTTAACAAAAACGCCTGTTGGGATAAGTAGTTATACCTACAAGCCATAGGTCAACCACAAGTTTATCCACAGATTTTGTGGATAAACCCTGTTTAATTTAACCCTGCGCAGCAAAATTAACGCCCGTTATACTACATTTGTGGTAACTCTCTACCAGGAGAAAGAAATGAGTATTTCCATCCGCATTGACGATGCACTCTACGAAACCGCCAAGGCGCGCGCCAAAGCCGAGATGCGTTCCATCCCACAACAAGTATCCTACTGAGCCAAAATAGGCCGTGCCGCGCTGGACAACACGGACTTGCCCATCGAGTTCGTGCGCGATACTTTAATAGCCATAGAAGATGAATCGGAGCCTTTCGAATTGACCGATGCATGAATGTGCAGCTTGAGCAAAAACCCGCCTTCAAGCGAGTGCATAACAACCTGCGCGAGGCCGTGCATTCGGCAATTCGCGCTGTGATTGCAGATCCGAACCTCGGCGAAGAAAAAAAGGCGACTTAGCCGGCGCTTTTGCTTACAAATTCGACTGCGCCAATCAACTGTTTCTACTTGCCTATCAGTGGAATGAAACCAAGCGGGTATTGCTGGCGCTCGGCCCGCATGAAAACTTTTATCGTGATTTGAAGCGTTAACTTGCAAGCTTCGGGTTCAATTCTTAAAGCGCATCTTTCGCGATTGTTGATACCCTAAAGCAGTTCGTACCTCACCATCGCATCCTACAGCCCTGTCTAGCGGTGTGGTTGAACCTTCCCGGCATGTCCCTGAGTCTTGCAACCATGTGGTCAAATGCCTTGACCGCGTGGTCCAGGCTTTTGACCATGCGGTTAGACTCCTTGACCGCATGGTCGAGCCTTTCAACCGTACATTTTTACTGCTCAGCCACAGCCGATTGCCTGCAAGCCTTGTTATTCGTGGCCTACAGACAACGCGGCCAAGCCTTGAAAATGTACGGTTGAACAGCTCAGCCGTAAGCTGCGATAAGCCAACCATACGACATAATGCCTACTTGGTGCTCAACCGCTAGCATCTGTAATTAGCTTTACTTCGGCTAGCCAAGTCTAGTTCTATTTCCATACTGAATTCGAGTTTCTTGGCTTTACAACAGGATCGGCATAGACCAATACGGAAGCCGTTCACGCTCTGGCAGCCTGCCCAGGCCATATTGCCAATAAATTCTACGTTGACATTTTAATTGCGGAATAACGGCTTGTTTGTCCGCTCCTGGACCTGTTTTTTCAAAGCGTTATCCGAGTGACCACCACGTGATAATGTTGGGCAGAAAAGCATTGCCCAACCTACCCGGCTACGAAGACAGGCTTTTTGTAGCCCAACTGATTTTTATAGATCAATCGGTTACACAAGCTGTCGAGCAACATAAAGTTAGTGAAAAATTCCAGTATGCGATTCTCGGAGACGCTTTGTAGCTTGTGAGTGTGTTTTTTGGATTGATGGCTGGTTGTTTTATATATCCGCTATCGACCCATTGCGGTCTATCGCTCCATCTGATTCAATGGCAGCAATTTGATCATTTCCGGCCATTATTACTTATCACCGATGATATACGAAAAGGAAAATCATATGTTGATCAAGAGATTATCGTGTAGAAGAGCGTTTGCCGGTAGATATACGCTTAACTATCTAATTCCTTGTTAGGCCCCGATGAACGCGCGTGATCTCTTCCTTCGAATTTCAGCTGCTTGGCCCCAAAGCGTGAACATTTCGAACAGACAGCCAGCACCGAGTGGAGGGCATTGGTTTCCGGCTCTCGCGCAGACGCACCATGAAATCGAAGACGCAATTGACCACACAGTGGACCATTGGGGGAACGTTGCGGCATGGTCGTTCTATCAAGCGATTGTTGAGTACGCGAACACTGTCTATCTTCATGGCGATCGAATTCTTGAAGTGCGTTCGATGCCGCTGGAGATATTCAATCAAAGGGTAATTCGCAATCTCAGCAGCCCGGAGTTTGAGGAGGAACGTAATGCGTATGAGGGGCTCTAGTCCTGAGGTGTCCCAGGGCCTAACCCGGCGGTGCAGGGTACGCTACGCGATAAAGCCGCGCAGCGTACCTGACCTTGAACGCTAGGGCTTTCATATGCGCATCCCATCACGACTCATGCCGCGAGTAGCAAGAAAACTTACCTCTTTAGGATCGTGGATTGTCCTCGCCGTGCTACTGCTCGCATATACATACTTGCTCTGGGAGCACCCAATTCCCGTTCTTGGTTTCGTTGCATTTTTCTGTTCAGTTTCTGCCTTCGAAGCTAAGCGAACCAAAGCCCATCTAAGCAAACTTGCCGCGCAACGTACCGGTGAGTCCATCTGCACGTTCGCCCGTGAAGCAAACTGCCGGGCTAACGACACCTGGGGGGTTCGTGCAGTCTATGAGCAGGTTCAGTCTTATCTTGGCTCTGAGTTTCACTCTTTCCCGCTCAGGTGGAATGACTCGTTCGAGAAAGACCTCAAGATTGATATTGAAGATGTCAGCGACGTTATTGCTTCGGAGGTTGCTGAACGCACAGGACGCAATTACTCAGAAACGACCGGAAACCCAATGTATGCCAAGGTCAGCACCGTTGGTGATTTGGTTCTTTTCTTCTGTGCTCAACCAGTTGAAAATGGCCGAGGCCTAACCCGGCAGTCAACCGGACCTTACGCATAAGGCGCGCAAGGCCGATTACTTCTACGTTAAGCGTTCGGTGTGAAAGCAGTCAGTTCGATTTGCTTGCATGAGTGTTGATGGTTGCGGTTTAGTTTGTGAATAGTGCAACATATAGCCTTACCGCAACGCGTTGATTTAGCTAAAACCATATACACTAAGCTGTACAGGAAAGGAGAGACCAGATGAGAATTTTTTTGATAGCCGTAATTATTATTTCTTTCGCAGGTTCTGCATTAGCTCAGGATAAAATTGATCGCATGCGCGCTGTTACCATGGAATCATTTACGCCGGATACGGTTAAGTGGAATGACGAACCGATACTCCCTAAAGGTGCCCAAAGTGTAGTTCTAGTCGGTGACCCAAACAAAGCAGGAGTTTTTATCGCTTGGCTGAAATTTCCGTCCAATTATCCGATTCCACCACACATACACCCATTTACAGAAGTAATTACCGTCCTGCGCGGCAAATTAGGAAATGGAATCGGTGAAACCTTCGATACGAAAAAGGGCGAGATACTTAAAGCAGGTTCCAGTTTTGTGCTACCCGCAGGTCACACCCATTATGTCTGGACAACTGATGAGGAAACAGTCATCGAACTAATCGCCACTGGACCATGGGGCATTACTTATACGAATCCTAACGATGATCCGCGTAAGAAGAAATAGCGCGCAGGTAGAGTGAACTTGCGAACCCCAGCAAAATTTAAATCAAGCCTAACCCAACGCTCCAGCGGACTCCTCTAACGCTCCACCGCTGAGCTTTACATTATGTCGCAGGACGACTCATCATAATGGAGAAGAGACATGGCGAAGCAAGCAAAGAACACGATTTGCCTTTGGTACGACCGCGACGCCGAGGACGCGG
>CAZJOY010000245.1:0-3523 GCA_964547705.1 uncultured Methylobacter sp.
GCCCGCCCTTGCTTACGCCGGCCGGGCTTATTCCGGCCTACGTCCGAGGCAGTCATTCCAACAGCTATGACAAAATAACGATCTTGAAAAAACTTGTGTATAACAACGAGAGCTGGAGCTTGGTAACCCGTTCTTCCTGAGCCGCGAGCGACTTTTCACTCGCTCCAACGGACGGCTTTTTTAGGATTAAGCCGTTTCATACCGTAGTTCCGGATGATTTCCAAACTGGTAATAGAATTGCAATTCATCTCCTTCCTTAATCTCTCCACGAAGGCGCTTCGGCATAGTCAGGCTACAATCGTAATCATCCAAACAGGTTTTGCCGTAAACGGTGATCTTGGTCAATAGATGCGGCCGGTAGCGCGTCTCCAGGGGTAATGGGATTTTTACTTTGCCCGCGGGAAGACGGTCGCCATCGATTTCTTCCCAGTTCTTTATATTGGCGGCATCCAGTTCGAATATTTTTCCGAGGTAAATCCTGTCCCGTTCAGGCTCAGGAAATTCGCCGACAAAATCCGCCGGCATAAAAACGTGCTCTTTTGCTCCATTTAGCAAACAGGCTTCTACGCTGACCTGCTGGGGAATCATTTTTGCTTCCGAAGCTTGTGAATATAGATTTCTCGCTATCGAAACTTGCGGTTCGTTATGCAGAGCGACAGACATGGTTTCGCTGACGATAATGTCCGGCTTTTTATCTGCCGGGATCCGGTATGTGGTGGCGTCAACGCAAAGGCAGTCTTCCACATGATCGGAAAGACCAAGAGAATGGATCAGTTTCATTGCGTCGTCGAGACATTCCTGATGGATGTCCAAGAGAGTAAAAACAACCTGATCTTTTGAAAACACTGTCATCAGCGGCACCGCCAGCAAGGCATAGGGACCGCAACCGGCATAAAGCACGCGGACAGGCCGACCAGGATTGATCGCATCCCGAATTGCATCTCCGTGCCCCCGAATGAACGCAGTCGTCCTGAATAATTCCCTTATGCACATGGCCGCCGTAGTCGGCGAAATCGCAAGACCGCTATCCAAGCGGGTTTCTCCCGCACCAATTCCTCCTTCGGGATTGATTTGAAAATTCGTCCACGTCTCGAACAAGTCCCTCAAGGCGTGAGCTTCGGAAAGCAAATCTTTGAGCTGTTTTTCAGGATTCAAGATTGCCTGAGCAATATTTTTGAGTTCGTCCAGATTGTTTTTCATAGTGTTATCTCCAGTAGCGCTATCTTTAAAATATTCAAGGCCGGACAGAAGCCCCGTTTTGAGCCGTTTTTGATCAGGCATTAGCGACTACTTGCGAACCGACCGAAACTATTGCCGCCGGCAACGCGAACTCTATCCGCAGCCACTCAAGCGTGAACCTTGACTCCTGAAGCCTTCTGGTCGCGCGCCAAACCGAAAAACAGGGCATATGCCGGGACGATGCAAGTAAGACCTTCCAGGTTTTTAAAACCTGGAAGGTCTAAGCACTCAGCCAGCATTGATATGTCACATAAAAATCATTTAACTCAGCGTAAATCCATTCACCTCATTCGACAAAGCTCATGACGAACGGATTTACTTTTGCCTGACAAAACAAGAATGACTGAGCACTAGGGTAGTTGCTCTGGTTAAGCTCAAGGAGCGTCGGTGAAAACTGTATCTTATAAAAATCGACACGCTAATTCTTCAAAAACAGCGCATGTTAATTTTCCCGATGCATAAGCACCGGTATCCAGGCCTATACGGTTATGGCGGACTTCCGGTTCATCGGTGATTGAATGTCCATGCACTATCATTTTGCTGTGGAACAAATCGTTATTTAAAAATTCTTCGCGAATCCACAGCATATCTTCGGGACGTTGGCGATGCAGCTTAACTTTAGGCCTTACACCGGCGTGTACGAAAAAATATCCACCTATTTCGTAACGAAGGGCTAATCGTTCAAAAAATGCTAAATGTGCCGCAGGCATTTTTTCCCTGAATTCCGCCCGTAATTTTTCTAAATCTTTCGCAGTGGGTATGCCGCGAACGGTAATTCCATAACTTGCCAACGTCGGCAATCCGCCAAACCTGAACCAATCCAGGGCGACTGAAGGATCTTTATTGTTTAAAAATTCCAACAATACCTGCTCATGATTCCCCATTAAAAACACTGTATTAAAATCAGGAAAGTTATTCTCCAATAAACAGTCGATGACTTGCTTGGAATGCATGCCTCGGTCGATGTAATCGCCTAGGTAAACCAGTATCTTGACGCCATCAAAAGCCAACGCGTCACTGGCAATCTTTTGATGCACTTCCTGCAATAAATCCAAGCGACCATGTATATCGCCGATACAATAAAGCCTGTAATTTTCCGGCAAGCCGATCGGCAAAGGCTCGCTTTGCTTGCGGTTAAGGATTTTTTTGAATATAGCTTTCAAGGGCAACAGAGAATTTTTTCCAGTCGTTGGGAGAGTTGGCTAAGGCTTCTTCAACAAGAACCTTGGCTTCCAGATGCAGTGCGACGAATTTAACCAGCTGTTCCGCCTGCAAAGCCCAGGCAACAGGGATTTGCTTTTGCCATAAGCGCCGCATTTCTTCATTAAACTCGTGATAATAATTATAACCAAACGACAGGCGGGGCATTAATAGACCGGGTTCGACGCGTCCGGCATAAAAAGAAAGTTGTAAGGCATTAATGATTTGCGGTGCAGGCATTTTTAGCGCTTTGCCGACCGTTGCCAAGCGGAACCATGCATAAGGATCGATTGGCGATAACTTCAAGCCCTGAGTAATCGATGCCAGAGCTTGTTTTAGCAGCTCTTGTTTTTGCGCAAACGGCTGTGGCGATGCATTGAATAACTCTAAATAAAAAAAAGCCTGTGTTTGCCAGTATTCAGAGTCTTCATGCCAAAACAGGGCTTGTGTTAAGTGGTCAATGCTTTTCTGATAAGCGTCTACGGGCAGTTTCGTCTCGGTTTGCTTAAATGCGGCTTCCGGATAAAGTGCGTATAAACTGGCTATAAATCGTGGCATCGCCAATATCAGCAAGCCGCAACAAACAACTACCCCAAAACCGGCAATAGCCTGCTGACGACTCAAGGCATTGATTTTTAGCACGAATACTTAACTGCTGTAATACTGGTTGTAACGGCCGTAATGATAATAATATCCTGAATCGCCGTATCCGTAACGGCCGTATTGTTGCAGGTTAACTTTCTGCAAGACAATCCCGGCAATATTGCTATGACCGTCTTTATTCAATAAGTGCAGTGCGCTATGCACTACTTTTTTAGGTGTTGAGTCCCAATTTAATACGAAAATGGTTTTATCGACCAGCCCGGCTAAGATTCTGGTGTCGGGCACGGCCATGATCGGTGCCGAGTCCAAGATAACTAAATCGTACTGCTCCCGTAACTGATCGACGATGGACTTCATTCTTTGAGAGGCAAATAAATCGACCGGGTTAACAAAGGCCCATTTTCCCCCCCTCACGGTTTTCATAACCGTTTTCTCCCCCACACACAAAAACAAACCAAAAAGCAATGCCACACACACCAAA
>CAZJOY010000245.1:3533-6220 GCA_964547705.1 uncultured Methylobacter sp.
TACATCATAAACTAAAACATCATTGGTCGTTAAATCGTGATGCATTAACAAATCCGTTAAGCCAAGCGTACTTTCCTTGATCTTAAACATTTTGCCAACGGACGGACGGCGCAAATCGGTATCGATCAATACCACCCGCTGACCGGCACAAGCCGAATGCCGGGCTATTAACACGGCTAATGTACTTTTACCCTCGCCCGGCACCGAGGAGGTCACCAGCAACGACTTAACCTCAGCATCCGGGTTAAGCAAGCTGAGCGAAATACGCAGGGTATTCACGGCTTCCGCTAAAGCAGATTGCGGCTTAGCCAATAAATATTCATGCGGAACAATATTGGTCTCCATGACCTTAGGAACAATGCCCAAAGTAGACATATTAAACAGTTCCTGAATCTGTTCAGGCGAACGCACGCCGGGGTTCAGCATTTCCAGCACAAACACTAAGAAAACCCCAACAAATAGCGATCCAACGATACTACTGATCAGCAATAATTTTTTCTTTGGATACGATGCTCCCAACGGGATTTCCGCAAATGAGATCACTCGAGCATCGGCCTGCTCAATGCCCTGTGTCGAAGCCGTTTCTTTAAACCGCCCTAAAAACGTTTCGAACAATGCCTTATTCGCGGTTGCTTCACGTTCCAAAGCATGTAACTCTACTTCTGCCTGATTGCTGCCGCTGGTTTTAGATTCCATCTGCCTTAAGCTGGTAGTCAACGATCCTTCGCGCGCACGTGTAACTTCCATATTATTATGTAAACCGGCTGCAATTTTTTTAACTTCCGAACGCACTTTTCCCTGAATATCTTCCAGCTCGGCTTGCATTTGAATCATGCGCGGATGTCGTGGACCAAATTCCACCAACATTTCCGAATATTTACGCTGAACTTCCGATTCTTGTTGGCGTAAGCTTGATATTAAGGACGAATTTAACACCTCGGCAACGCTATCGACATCGCGCCCGCTTCTGGCAATCGCTTCTACTTGCTGGTATTTAGCTTCTGCTTCTGCTCGTTGAGCGCGAGCGATAATTAACTGGCTATTCACTTCCGACATTTGCTGCTGTGAAAGCCCCACCTCTTTCCTCACTTCCAGCAATTCATGGGTTTTACGATATTGCTCTACAGCACGTTCCGAAGCCTCTACCTTTTTCTTTAATTCACCGAGTTGATCGTTTAGCCAGTCAGTCGCTTTTTTAGTCGCATCAAACTTGGCTTGTAATTGCCCAACAATATATTTATCGGCAACCTCATTGGCTATCTTTGCCGCTAATTTAGAATCTTCGGATTCGAACGCCACATTAATAACCTGTGAGCGTTTAACTTGTGAAACCTTCAGTTTTCCGAGAAAAGTATTGGTTAACCCTGTTAAGCGAGCCTCTTCTTTTTCTTCTTCGGTACGGCTATCGATTTTCACCAGTCCCATCGATTCTTGCCAAGACTCAGGCAATAAATTTTTAAGGCTAAATTGGGCTAAAAAACCGGGCTTTCTAAGCTTAGGATTAAATTCCTTGTATTGTTCTAAATGCAAAGTATCAATAATTCTATGTGCCAACTCACGCGATTTAATAACTTCCATTTCACCAATTACCGCCGTATCGCCTTTCAGGTTACCGGACAGAACCTGTTCGATATCGACGACTTTCGCAGCATTGATACCGACCAATAATTGCGTTGTTGCAGTATATCGAGGTACCAACTGATAAATAATTAATATTGCCAATATACTGAGAGAAAACGTCACACTCATCAATAAACGCTTTCTCAACCACAGGGTATGAAAAAAGTTAATCAGTGAAGTTTCAGTATTGTCATTTTGCAGAAATTCGCTGGGCATTAAAGATTGTTCTTTGGAATCGTACACGTTTTTCTCAGTAGCGTTTAAAAAAGAGGGGGACGAAAATTTTGAATAATAGAACACGGGCAACACTGACTTTAAAAGGGACAATCAATTCATCCTGGATCAGAAAATCCCTCATCCGTGTTTATCTGGCTGCAACAACTAAAAGAACCGCTCCTTAACGTGAATCACATCACCAGGTAACACTTTTTCATCCATATTCAGTGTCAACTCGCGTTTTTGCGGATCGTTCATACGAATAACTACGACGTGATCTTCTTTAGCACGGTAAGTATAACCGCCGGCAATAGCGACGGCATTAAGATAAGTCATGCCATCGACATAAGGGTAAGACTTTGGCTCCTTAACTTCGCCCAGAATATAAAAAGGGCGATAATTAAGCACTTGCACGCTGACGCGGGGATTAAGCAAATAATCAGGTTTTAATTTGTTAGTAATGCCTTGCTCTACTTGTTTTGCCGTTAAGTCTTTGGCATTAACATCGCCGATCAACGGCAATGAAATCTGACCGGCGCCATTGATCGTGTATTCACCGGATAAATCTTCCTGATTGAACACGGTGATTTTCAATACGTCGCCCGAACCTAACTGATATTCTTGATTCGATGAAGAAGCTAAATGCTGCTGGCCTTTATTTTCTTCAGCAAACACGTCCGTCCAAAACAATATGCTACACAGCAATAAGAGTTGTGAGAAAAATTTAATAAAATAGTGGGTCATGTTTTCACACAGAAATATCAATGGCTACGAAAGGTTGATATGCATAACATCCGCTTATACCCAGAGGGCATAAGTTTCGTTTGAGCAGACAAGCTGCTCAACTCAGC
>CAZJOY010000246.1:0-6201 GCA_964547705.1 uncultured Methylobacter sp.
TTGGCGGGGTATTGCAACCCGTTATGCCAAAAATACCGCTTCATTCTTGGCCGCTGTACAAATCCGCTGTATCGCTCTTTGGGCTACTATCTTATGATGACACTATCTAAAAAACATGAAAAATAAAATTATTGTTGCTGCTTTGTGTGTGCTGCCCAGTTTTCATGTTATAGCGGCTGATTCTACAATAGAGGGGCCTACTCAACCCGGAAACGAGGCTGTTTATAATCCTGATACAGGTAGATTACATATCCCAAAAGTTGCTGTTGATGGGCATTACTATGATGCTGAGTTTCAGCAAACTGATGGGTTAAATTCCTTGCTGAAATACGCAGCAGATTCGCCTTCAGGTAGTTTGCCAAGTATTTCCACTTATGACTCAATAGCTCGATCACTTACGATTCCATCAGTAAGCGTCGGCGGTGATAGTTACTATGTTGATATGCAGCAAGAGCATGGTTTAAGTTTTTCCGTAATAAAGACTATGTTACTTAACCCTTATTTTGAAGCGATTGATGTGTTTGATTTGCACAACCGATACCCTGGTGGAAATAGGACAACATCAGTTAATGATACTTTAGGCGGAGGTCAAGGGTGTGGTTATAACCATATACAAAACCGAGTCGAAACTGATCAAAAATTACTGGAAATGGGAGGATCAGTAACTCGATCAACCTTAACTGAATGGTGTGGGACACTTTCGGGGGAAACTGCTTGCATTAAAGAGTTCGGGAGGCTTTTGGTTATGATTGAGCCTTGGAGTCATCAAAAGACAATAACAACTCTTTTGATGATGGATCTTATTCCTAATCACTGGACAGAGGTAGAGTTTGATAGTTTATCGTTTAATTACGAGCCAAGCACAGGTATAAGCGCAGTTGTTAAAGATTCCACTGTTGTTGATGTCGCTGAATGCAGTTTTTCTGGGCTCCCTGCCCAATCCAAAGAATTTATTAATGGTGAGTGGTTTGGATATAAGGCTACATATTCGTTAATCACAATGATCGGAACAACATCAAACGCCAGAATGTCTTGTGTCAATCAGGCTTGCACTATTAATTCATCATCTGGAACAACACTTGTTAATTTGAAAAATTTTAGTCTTTTTAGTCGGTCAGATGTCGAACCAAGTGGCGGTTCTTGGTCTACTACGCGCGAAGCTGAAAAACTTGCTGGAGCAACAATGACAGGAGATCGCCAGTTGCTTTCGATGTTTGTCTGTAACTCACCACTCGATAAAGCAAAAACTTTTGAGAATTGCAGTTTCTTTACATTTAAGCGTTAGTAAGCTGACTTAATCAGTACTGTAAAGATTAAGGCTGGATAACACCGGCTTTCTTATGCGTGATGATCGGCAGGTGTTGCGGGTAATTTAAAGGGTGTGAGAATTGGCAATAACTTTTAAATAGTACCCCGTAGAGTACCCCGAAATCGCCATTTTACGGTTTCGTTTAATTATGTATTTTGTAACCCTTTGATTTCGTTGGTCGGGACGACAGGATTTGAACCTGCGACCCCTTGTCCCCCAGACAAGTGCGCTACCAAGCTGCGCTACGCCCCGCTAATGAAATAAAAAGTTTGAAACTGAGAGGATTGTGAACACAATCCCCAATAACTGAATGCGGCAAATTATACTATATTTAGCCGCATTGAATGAGAAAATCTACTTAAGTAGCTCCAGAATTTCTTCCAGTTCGCTAACCATTTGATGAATCAACTGCTTGGTGCGGGTTGAATCTTCTTTGGCATCGTCGCTGCTCAAATGTGCCCTGGCTCCACCAATAGTGTAGCCTTGCTCATATAGTAAGGATCTTATTTGCCTTATCATCAGTACATCATGACGTTGATAATAACGACGATTGCCGCGTCTTTTTACCGGACTAAGCTCTATAAATTCTTGTTCCCAGTAGCGAAGCACATGAGGTTTTACACCGCATAGCTCACTGACTTCACCTATTGTGAAATATCGTTTTGCCGGTATGACCGGCAACTCATTATTATTACTCGGCTCCAGCATACGCTTCCACTCTAGCTTTTAGTTTCTGACCTGATCTGAATGTGACCACTCGACGGGCGGTTATGGGGATTTCCTCACCTGTTTTCGGATTTCTGCCGGGACGACTACTTTTATCGCGCAATTCGAATTTTCCAAAGCCGGAGATTTTTACCTGTTCGCCGTGCTCCAGAGAGCCTTTGATTTCCTCAAAAAACATTTCGACCATATCTTTTGCTTCGCGCTTGTTTAAGCCAAGCTCGTCAAATAGCCTTTCGGCAAAATCGGCTTTAGTTAATGCCATCGTTAATCCCTCAGCTTTGCACTTATTTTTGTGGTCAATGTTTCTAACAGTCGGTTAAATATAGCATCTATTTCGGAATCTGTTAGGGTTTGTGAAAAATCTTGTATGATTATACTTAAAGCAACGCTTTTATTGCCCTCTTCTACACCTTTGCCACGATAAATATCAAATATCACTATATCTTGTAAAGTCGGTTCCGCACAGCCTTTAATGCAACTTATTATTTCACTGACGGCGACTTCTTCCTTAACAATCAGGGCGATGTCGCGACGTACTGAAGGGTATTTGGATAGCGGCTTGAATTTTGGAATTTGTTTGTTCAGCAATAGATCCTGATCCAATTCAAACAGGAAAACCTGAGTATCAAATCCTAGTTGTTTTTCCAGTGTTGGATGCAGCATGCCTAGCCAGCCTATCTTTTCACCTTGCTGCGACAAAATTTCAGCTGTTTGTCCTGGATGCAATGCGGACTGTTTGCCTGGGGCAAATTGTACATTACAACCGGTCAATGAAAATAGGGCTTGCACATCGGCTTTAACGTCGAAAAAATCGGCTTTACGGGTTGAGATGCCCCATTGCTCGGAGTAAGCGCTACCCAAGGCCAAACCAGACAACATTTTTTGCTGCTGCATACTGCCGTCTTTATTAATAAAGCGCAATCCGCTTTCAAAAAAACGAACCCTGTTTTGCTGGCGATTGGTGTTATGTAGTGCGGCCTTTAATAAACCACACCAAAGCGTGGAGCGCATAATCGATAAATCGGCAGAAATCGGGTTTTTTAACCGGACAAGCTCATCGTTAGGTGCAATCGCTTGTTGTATTTCTTCATCGACAAAACTGTAAGTAATCGCTTCTTGATAGCCGCGGTCAACCAGCAAATCTTTGGCGCGGTCCAGCTCCAGTACGGCTTCAGTGGCTTTGCCAAGTTCGGAACGCATTAGCAGGCTGCTGTTTGGCAGATTATTGTAGCCAACAATGCGAGCTATTTCCTCGATCAGGTCCGCTTCAATGGCAATATCGAATCGGCACCCCGGCGGAGTGACCGACCAACCGTCCTGCTGAGTTTGTACCGACATTCCCAGGCGCTGAAAAATATCGACTATTTGCTCATCCACGAGGGCAATGCCTAAGGTTTTTTCCAGGCGTTGCCTTCTAAGTATTACGGCTGTGCGTTGCGGCAGGGTCGAAGTTGTTGTCACTTCGGTAATTGTACCGACGTTGCCACCTGCGATATCGATAATCAGCTGGGTTGCGCGGTCTATGGCGCGTTCCTGCAATGTTGGATCAACACCCCGCTCGAAACGATGTGATGAGTCGGTGTGCAAGCCGTAATTCCGGGCTTTACCGGCGATACTCTGTGGGGTGAAAAACGCGCATTCTAAAAAAACATCTTGCGTGTCGTCGCTAACCGCAGACTCGCTACCGCCCATTACGCCGGCCAATGCCAGCGCTTGTTTATCATCGGCGATAACCAAGGTTTCGTTGTCCAGTTTAATCGTTTGACCGTTTAGCAATGCAACGCTTTCACCGTTTTGAGCATAGCGCACATTGATATTGCCGGATAATTTAGCGGCATCGAACGCATGTAGCGGTTGGCCTAATTCAATCAATACATAATTGGTGACATCGACTATTGCGCTTAAGCTTCTTACTCCAGAGCGGCGCAGGCGTTCCTGCATCCATAGCGGGGTTTCGGCTTTAGGATTTACACCTTTAATTAATCGGCCCAAATAGCGAGGGCAGGCATCTGTCGCTGCCACGGATACAGCCAAGATTTCAGTATGGCTGATTGCGGGCTTTTCAACCTGAGTGGACGACCAGTCCATTTTGTTCAGTACTGCCACTTCGCGGGCAATGCCTTCAACGCTGAGGCAATCGGCTCTGTTTGGAGTCAAGTCGACTTCGATGATATTGTCGTTGAGTGACAAATAGTCGCGTATATCAGTGCCTACCGGAGCATCGGCCGCCAGTTCCATTAAACCGTTCGCATCGGCGGCCAAGCCAAGTTCTTTTTCAGAGCACAGCATGCCAAAAGATTCTACGCCACGGAGTTTGGACTTCTTGATTTTAAAATCGCCTGGTAACACTGCGCCAATTAGTGCAGCAGGAATTCTTTGTCCTACGCGAACATTGCTTGCGCCGCAGACGATTTGCAACGGTTCTGTCTCGCCTACTGCAACTTGGCAGACTCTCAAGCGGTCGGCATCAGGATGTTGTTCCATCGCAAGAACTTCACCGACGACTACACCGCTAAATTGCGCTGCAGCAGGGGTTATAGAATCGACCTCAAGGCCAGCCATGGTCAATTGCTCGACCAGTTGTTCCGCACTTATTGCTGGATTGACATATTCTCTTAGCCAGGCTTCACTAATTTGCATAACTCAAACTTTATCTACAGGGATGGGGTGTATGCCGCTGGCCTGACAGGAGCAGGCGCGGCGCCTGTTTAATTAAATTGTTCTAAAAACTTGAGATCGTTCTCAAAAAACAATCTCAAATCATTAATGCCATAACGCAACATTGCCAAACGCTCAACGCCCATGCCGAACGCAAAGCCGCTGTAAGTTTCGCTGTCGATATTAACCGCCTTGAAAACTTCAGGGTGTATCATGCCGCAGCCCATCACTTCCAGCCAGCCAGTATGGCTGCATACCCGGCAACCTTCGCCACCGCACATTACGCATTCAATGTCGACTTCGGCGGATGGTTCTGTAAATGGAAAGTAAGACGGCCTAAAGCGAACCTGAATGTCTTTTTCAAAGAAAGCGCGCAAAAATTCGTAAACTACGCCTTTTAAGTCGGCAAAACTAACATCGGTATCGACCAGAAAACCTTCGACCTGATGGAACATCGGTGTGTGGGTGATATCCGAATCGCAACGATATACACGCCCTGGCGCAATGACTTTTAGCGGTGGTTTTTCCGATTCCATGACCCGGATTTGTACCGGTGAGGTATGGGTTCTTAATACGGTGTGGGCATCGAAATAAAAGGTATCGTGCATCGCCCTTGCAGGGTGATGAGCGGGAATATTCAATGCCTCAAAATTATGATAATCATCTTCGATTTCAGGGCCTTCAACAACTTGAAAGCCGACGCTGGCAAAAATCTTGGAGATTCGGCGCAATGTCGTGGTCACCGGATGTAGGCCTGCAACAGTTTGGCCTCTCCCTGGCTGGGTGACGTCAATACTCTCACTGGCTAGTCTTGCTTCTAAAGCTGCGCGTTCTAGGTCAATTTTTTTGGCTTCAAGCTGCTCCTGAAATTGGTCTTTCGCTTGATTTATGACTTGGCCGGCAGCGCGTCTCTGATCGGGATCAAGAGAGCCCAGTTCTTTCATTTGCAGGGTAAATAAACCCTTTTTGCCGAGGTAGTGGACACGAACCAGATCGAGTTGGTTCAGGTCTTGTGCGTCGCGAAGCTGCTGTAATGCCTGCGCGAGAATTTCTTCTAGGGTAGCCGACACGGTTTAGCTCGCTGTGTGGATGTTTATTAGGGGATAAGGCTTAAAACTCTAATTCCGCCCCTGCCAGGAGAGGGGAGGGGCGGTATAGCTGGATTTTAGATAACTAGAATCCAGGTCTTCCTTAAGGCTTGCTTTGATGTTCCTTTGCGATTTTCGCGATTTCCGCAAATGCATTAATATCGCGAACGGCAATGTCAGCCAGAACTTTACGGTCAATCTTAACATTGGCTTTTGTTAAACCATTGATAAAACGACTGTATGACATTCCGCTTAGACGGGCCGCCGCATTGATACGGACGATCCACAAAGCGCGGAATTGACGTTTTTTCTGCTTGCGGTCACGGTACGCATACTGACCCGCTTTGATTACCGCTTGTTTGGCAACGCGATAAACCCGGCTTCGTGCGCCGTAGTAACCTTTCGCTTGCTTTAATACTT
>CAZJOY010000247.1:0-6196 GCA_964547705.1 uncultured Methylobacter sp.
GGTTGCCATGAACAATGCTCCGGTTCGTGATAGTTCGTTTGCAATCATAACGCATGCTTTAACATATACGCCAAGCTTACTCTGCACCGCCAGTTATTATGTCAACTTGATTACTAAAGCCCCAACGCATCCAGCTCATCCAACAATTGCTCCGCCCGCTTGGGGTTACCGCGCAATTGCGCAGCCAGGAATAGCTGCTTCGCATCCTCTTCCGCCAAAGCTTGTGTGGATAACTCAAACATCAGCTTGTTCAAGCTGATGCCGCGCACTTTGGCAATATTCTTGAGCCTTTCCGCCATATCGTCGGGTAATCGGATGGATAAAGTTATCATGATCTTAGTAACCTCGCTATCTGTTCCGGTGCAATGACTTCATAACCCAAGAACTTAAATCCAGCACATTATTGATACCCAAAACCTAATTTTCCGCAAATAACCTCGGAAACAAAAACTCAACCGACTCACTGCCGAAATGCAGCGATACCGGCCCTTTAGGCGTTTCGGACTTTAATATTCCGTCATTGATCAAGCTTGAAAGAACCATCCGCGCACTGCGCTGTTTCAAGCCGGTAACGCGTTCGGCATCGCCTCTTGGCATCTCGCCCTGAATCAGCACTCTTTCCAAAATATAAAAAGCCTCCGGTTTTAACGCCCGGCTTTCCACGTAGGCTTTAAGACGCTCGGCCAATCGGTCGAATTCGAATAGGCCCGCCATAAAACCGACCTGGGCAAGACATATCTCTAAAAACCAGCGAATGAATTCAATCAATGCCTTTTGGGATAAATTCCCACGGCCGTCCAAATCGCCTTGTCTCGGCATGTCGGCATAATCCATTTTGTTTTTGTAATCTTGTCGACTTTCCAGGCCGCGAGCGAGTCCGCGCGATACCGACCAAAGTCCCGATGCGCCAATACCGGCTGTCAATCCCATTGCATGGCTCATTAACCGGCTGACGCGGCCGTTGCCGTCCGGAAATGGATGAATATAGGCCAGACGATGATGCGATGCGGCCATGCCGATAATCCGCTCGCCCTTGCCCATATTAGCCAAGCAATAGCGTTGCTCGAAATAACGCATAAACTCGGCAACACGGTCGCTGCTGGGCGGAAGATGCCTTCCGACCGAAACATTGTGTTCGGGCAAGGAACGGAACGCCCCCGGTTCCATTCGAAAGCCATGATCCCCATTGTCTACCCAAAGCATAGCTTCCGGCGCATCACGGTAAAAGTCACGGTGCAACCGGCATAAGAACTCGGTCGATGCCGGTTCCGGCATATTCCCTGCCGCATAGAGCCGGTCAATCGTCTATTGCACGCTGACATGGGCACGTGCTTCGATTTGAAAGTTACGGCGCATTTGATCTTTTTCCAGGTCATCCGCCAAGGCCCGTTCAATATCCCTTGGTTGGGCATGATGTCCTTCGATAAGGTTCGAGTAATAGCAATTCATAATCCGAACCAGTTCAGCCAGACTGGCAGCTGTGCGCGGATGTAACCGGCCGGCGAGTCTTTCCGACGATGTGGTTAGATTCGCGATCAGGTCTGTAATTGCAATCGGGATGTTTTCAAGCAGGCAGGGCTCGATTCGGTAAGGGGTTTCGATAGATAGTGGCATGCCGATCTTATAATCTCGCAAGGTATTGTTTTTATAAGATGAAGCATACTATTTTCTGCGGATTTTGCCGATTTTTCTGCCGATTATAAAAAACGGTTAGGCTATTGTCTTGATTGATATTTAACTGCTGACTGCACAGAATCTGTGCCGGTTTCAATTGAACAACCGGCCATACCGGCATAGGTATCGACACAAGTGCCCGCTCTCCACATTCACTTTTTCAGGTTCGATCTACCCGACTTTAAATAATGATTTCCAAGCCCTTCTTCTGTACCAAATGCAGCAGCTTGAGCGCGATTCCGGTCGGTCGTTTTTGGCCGATTTCCCACTTTTGTACAGTTGATACGCTGGTATTTAACAGCGCGGCAAAAACCGCTTGGCTTACATGCGACGCCTCACGGATTTGTTTAATCTCCTCCGGCCGCAATTGTTCTATCGGCGGCAGGCATAACCGATCAAATTCCCGCATCGTGACTTGATCCATAACACCGGCATTATGCAGCCCCTTGGCTGTTTCGTGAACGGCTTCAAGTATCGCTGACTTTGTTTTTCTCATTACAATTTACCTCAATCAATTCATTTGCACTCTGCGCTATTTCAATAGCTTGCGACGAGAGCGATAACAGGTGCGCGGCAAGATTTTTCAAAGCCTCTTCCTCGTCTTTGTCGATGTTGCTACGAGCATTTTTTGAAAATCCGAAGACAAAAATCCATCGGCTTCCCTTATTGGTAGCAACAAGTGTTCGGAAGCCGCTGCTTTTGCCTTGACCTTATCGTGCAATCCGTTTTTTTAAAAGCCCGCCACCTAAATCAGCTTCAAAAAGGCCATCGCTCATTTCACGTACAGCCTTGCAAAGTGCCTGCGCGCTTAAGCCCTGCTTTTTTGCCCAACGATCAAACCAGTGAGTTTTATAGATTGCCACATCGCCCTCTTTTTTCGGCCATTTATAGCACCTAGTGCTACATATAGCAAGACGGGAATTAGCACAGTGGCTTAAGCATGACGTGAGGCCGTTTCAAAAGTGTGGGAAAGGGGTTAGAAATGCTCACATTGAACCGGATCAGTGACTGATCAAAATCATGCACAATGTTGTTCGCAGTGAATACAGCGGTAGGCATTGTTTTTTTTCGATGCCTCCCGGATTTAGTCTTCTGCTAGCTATCTTGTAAAACCGGTAGAGCTTCAGCTCTTAACACTAAACGACTATGCAACATTTCATCGTCATCGAATGCGAATTCAAGTTAATCTTGTGAGCAAGCATTGGCTGTTCACCCACTATTTACGGATTCCCGCTACCGCCCGATACACCATAAACCTGCCCACTGGCATAACTGGATTCCTGTGAAGCCAGCGTTACATAAACGGCGGCGAGTTCCGCCGGTTGGCCGGGTCGGCCCATCGGCGTATAGGCACCGAATTTTTCCAAGGCGCTTGGCGGTTGGCCTCCAGTGACTTGAAGCGGCGTCCAGACAGGTCCGGGCGCGACTGCGTTGACGCGAATGCCTTTCTCGCCGAGTTGTTTGGCAAGGGATTTAGTGAACGACACGATTGCCGCTTTGGTCTGCGCGTAGTCGAGCAGGTTCTCGGACGGATCGTAAGCTTGAACGGATGAGGTATTGATGATACTCGCTCCGGCTGTGAAATGGGGTATTGCGGCTTTAGTGATCCAAAACATTGCATATAGATTGGTCTTGAAGGTCGCATCGAACTGCTCGGTTGAAAGATCGAGAATAGAATCGACCGAATGTTGCTTTGCGGCATTGTTAACCAAAATATCGAGACCGCCGAGTTCGCGCGCCGCGTCGGCGACCAGCTGCTTGCAAAAGTTTTCGTCGCGGATGTCGCCCGGAAGCGCGACCGCTTTGCGCCCTGCATCGCGTATCAGTTGAACTACCTCGACGGCATCCGGCTCTTCGGCGGGCAGATAGTTAATCGCTACATCGGCACCTTCGCGGGCATAAGCGATGGCTGCTGCCCGTCCAATTCCTGAGTCGCCGCCGGTGATTAGTGCCTTACGGCCGGTAAGTCGTCCATTGCCCTCGTAACTTGTCTCGCCATGGTCCGGGCGCGGAGTCATTTTGCCTGCAAGACCGGGCCAATCCTGCGATTGTCGCCGGAAAGGCGGCCTCGGATATTGAGTCACCGGATTCTGTTTGACTGTTTGGTCGAGCGTCTGCCGCGAGTTCCCTTGCTGTCCGAAAACCGGCGTTGCAGAAGCCGCGATGATACCTGTAGCCATGCCGCCGACAAACCGGCGTCGCGAGCATAGGTTGGTATGTTCGCGTTCGATGTCATTGGGGTCAATGTCCGGTTTCATAACTTGATCTCCTGGCGTTAAACCTTCCAGTTTTTTAAAACCTGGAAGGTTTGCTTTTAGACTCAAGCCGCTCTTTGTTGAGCCGCTTGCGCGCCCGGTTTTAGTTCGACTTTGACCCAGCCCGGCTGCCGCGTGTCGAATGCTTTGTAAGCATCAAGCACGTTGGTCAACGGTTCGCATTGCGTCAAAACTTTTTCAGGATCGACTGTGTTGTTTTTCACCAGATCAATAAGATGCGGTATGTAGTGCCGGTGATTGGCGTTGCCCATCCGCATCGTCAGGTTTTTACTCATCGCCTTGCCGATGGGGCACGACTGCGCAGTTGGCGGATAGACGCCGATGATTGAGAGCGTGCCGGCTTTCGCCAAACCCTCGACCGCCCATCTTAAGGCTTGCGACGGCGCATCGCCCGGCACCCAGTTGGCGCCTTGGGGATGCTGCTCCGGCGCGACTTGCTGAAGCTCCTGCTCGAACTGCTCTTTGTCCTGTTTGGCTACCGGCTTGGAATGCCCGGTCACCGCATCGACCCCGACAGCATCTATTGCGCGGTCTGCTCCTATACCGCCAGTCATTCGCTTGATGACTTCGGTCGGGTCTTCCTCGTCGAAGTTGATAATCTCCGCCCCCTGCGCCTGAGCCATCTCAAGACGCGACGCTTCACGGTCAATCGCGAAGATGCGTCCAGCTCCCATCAACTTCGCACTGGTAATTGTGAACTGCCCGACAGGACCGCAACCGAAAATTGCCACTGTGTCGCCGTCCTCGATCTCGGCGAGCTCGGCACCGAAGTAGCCGGTCGGGAAGATGTCGCTACACATGATGGCTTGGTCGTCGGTAACCTCTTCTGGCAGCTTGACCAATCCGGCGTGTGCAAACGGGATACGGGCATACTCGGCTTGCAAACCCTGAATAGGCCCCGACGCCTTGGGCCCACCGAAAAATGACGTGCCCGCGGCCGGGCCATTCGGGTTAGCATTGTCGCATTGCGCCTGATACCCCGCACGGCAGTATGAGCAATAGCCACAGCAAATTGTAGAAGGAATCACAACCCGGTCTCCCGGCCGCAGGTTGCGCACCTCCTTGCCGACCTCTTCGACAATGCCGACGCCTTCGTGGCCTAGGATCGTGCCGGGCACCATGCCTGAGATCGTGCCCCTGATCATATGCAAGTCCGTGCCGCAAATCGCCGATGCCGTCAGGCGCACAAGTGCATCTGTTGAATCTTGTATCTTGGGCTCGGGAACATTATCTAATCGTATGTCGCCGATCGCGTGAAATACTACTGCTTTCATATTCAATCTCCTTCTTTGCTGTCCTTTGGCCCAAAGGCAATGGACAGCAAAATCGAGTAATAGAAATTTCAGCTTATCAAAGCTGGCAAAAGAGTCTGTTCGCTATCCAACGTTTTAAATTAGGCCGCCGCATTGTCTTTAGCGGCCGTCAGTATCAAGTAAAACTCGGCATAGAAAAGAAATAATCTTTTAGGAAACAGCATGTTCAATTATCTTCCTGTCAACAAGACGATTGACATATTCAAATTATCTCTTACCATTGCAACATGGCAACGAAGCATCGCTTTCGCAACAAATACCGGCTTGAAATCAGAGAAGACGATTCTCCGCCAATGCATGTACATTTGGTCGGAGGCAATTTTGATGTATTAATTAACCTGGAGACCCTGAACTGCACCGGCACCTTTCCGCGCGGGTTACGCAAAGAGGTAATGGAGTGGGTTACGGAAAACCGTGATCAATTGATTGAGGAATGGAATAGTGGCATCAATGAAACGCCCCCGCCTAGCAGCGGTTGAAGCTTTACCGAATTACCAACTGAAAATGACCTTTGTTAACGGCTGCGTGATGACTGTCGATAAAGGCGAAACCATTTTCGCCAAGCCCGGACTCGCTCCTTTACGCGATCCGGCCGCCTTCGCTAAGGTTAAGCTGAGCGACAGCATAGGCTGGACGATTGAGTGGCCGGACTTTGACATTCAAATCGGAGCCGATACGTTATGGCTGGAAGCGATGTATCAAGCCGCCACCGACGAAAACACCCGCACATTCCTCGCATGGCGGCTGCGTAACGGACTGTCGCTGGCCGATGCCGCACAAGCATTAGGGATGACAACACGCACTATGAGCTCATACGGAACCGGTGCCCGGCCCGTTCCTTATCACATTGCACTGGCTTGTAAGGGTTGGGAAGTTGAGAATCGTTAAAACGGCATGGGCGGAAAACGGCCCAGCCTACGTTTTTTCTTAGTC
>CAZJOY010000248.1:0-6113 GCA_964547705.1 uncultured Methylobacter sp.
TCCACTGGTCGCCGCCCAATTTATGCAAAGGCGCATTTTCCGGACTCATGCCGGTGTAGCGGCCGATCACATGCAAGGCCGAAACAGGCACATAAAGCTTGTCATGATTGGCGTATTCCAAAGTCAGGAATTCCGAGGCAATGCCGCCAATCTCCAAAGTCTGCAAACCTAAATAGCGGCCAACACCGTGCTCCTGATGCACGACCGGCGAACCTATGGTCAACTCATTAAGATTATTGACGATATTTTCGAGCTCATAGGCTCCTGACTTACGCCGCCTGCGGCGTTGTTGTACTTTTTCTCCTGAAAGCAAGGTTTCCGTAATGATCGCGATAGCGGGCGATTTTTTTTGTTCAGACTCAAGCCATAAGCCATGATCCATCGGCGCAACAAGTAGGCACGGCGATACGTCAGACTGGAGAAACTTGTCCCAATTTTCAACCTGCTTTACGGTAATTTTGTACTGCCTTAACTTTTCCATTAAGGCTTCCCGGCGACCCGCGGATTCCGAGACAAACAAAATCTTACCGGCAAAACCGTTTACAAACTGCTGCAATGCCAGGGCAGGATTCTCCAGCTTGGCATCGATGGTCACATTGGGTAGCGGTCGGCAATTAAAAATAATGCTGTCGGTATCATCGGCAACAGCACCATCAAGCGTAATACGGGCAAATGCCCCGGTTCTTTGAACCAATTCGTCAGGTGATAAAAACAACAGCTCAGGCTTCAATAAAGGCCTGTCTACATCATATTTTCTCTGCTGGAACCTGTCCTCAGCCTCAGCGTAAAAAGCCTGTGCGGTTGCGTCAAAACTGTCCGACCTCGCCAATATCGCAGACTTTGGCAGATAGTCGAATAATGTCGCCATTCGTTCTACAAACAACGGCAAATAGTATTCAACGCCGCCGGGCGCGATGCTCTTACTGACATCCATATAAAAATGATTTTTAGGCGAAGTTTCTGGAAAAGCATCCCTAAAAGCCTGGCGAAAATGTTTGATCGCTTCATCGGTAAATGGAAACTCGCGCGCCGGATATAACTGAATCTGATCGATTTTTTCCAATGATCGTTGCGTTTCAGGATCGAAAGTACGGATGGATTCAATTTCTTCGTCGAATAATTCGATACGATACGGCGCCTTGCTGCCCATCGGGAACAAATCGACTATCGATCCCCTGACTGCAAATTCGCCGTGCTGATAGACTTGCGAAACGCAATGGTAACCAACGCTTTCCAGCTTAAGCCGATTCAGCTCCAGGTTAAAATCGTCGCCGACTTTAACCGCAAAACTATTAGCCAAGACATGCTCGCGAGGCGCCAGGCGGTGCATTAATGTGGTCACCGAAACCACCAGCGCACCACGTTTCACCTGCGGCAGCAAGGCCAACGTTTTCAAACGTTCTGAAATAATTTCCGGCAACGGTGAGAAAACATCGTAAGGGAGTGTTTCCCAATCGGGAAAATGCAAAATAGCGTGTTCATTCTGCAAAAAGAACGATAACTCATGCTCAAGCCGCAAGGCGGTCTGGTTATCCGGCGTGACAATAACAAACAGGCGATCTTCATTTTTAATGGCAGAAGCCAAAGCCAGCGAATCGCCGCAGCCGGTTAACCCTGACCAAATCAATGATTGATCTTGTTTTTGCGGAATTTTCGGGGAGAAAATTAAATTATTAGCCATTAAAAATTTTATACCTCATCCCCATAGCGTTCATCACTGTCATCAAGTTAAACCGTCATGCAGTCATGCACTGCATGGGAATATGCAGTTAAGGCGCGTGGCGCCACGAATCACGGCCAGTCTGTAAGAGACTGAAATTAATTCAATATTATAGCCGCATAAGTTGACTAATGTGCGCGCCATCAACAAGAGAACGGCTCATTGCTTAGAGACAGGTAATTCATTGCATCGTCTTTTAGTAACGGCCAGCAATCAGGTACAATAATTGCCAGTTGTGCCAAGTACATCCCACGACGACATGAACAGCAACAAACTATAGGCTGCTACCATGTTGGTCAAATTTCAATTTCAAACAAGAGGTAACACCATGAAAAAAAGTTTGTTTCTGACTATTGCTATGCTGGTTTCCGGCAACGTTTTTGCAGCGACCGATCATTATGTATTGCGCGACGGCGACACTGTTCGCCACTTGAAAGTCACTAAAATAATCGATGACGATTATGTTGTCAGTGCCGATGTGGACTTTGAATCAACCAGCAAAGACGCAGGCAGCAGCCAATGTTCCGAGTCTATTTCCGGCAAAGCCAAAAGCACCGCTGAAAACGAATTGCTGCTGAAAAAACATTCTGAAAGCTCAGCTGCTTTCTGCGAGCTGAAAATCAAACTGAGCCCGAACGGTGCAAAAGTTGAAGAATCGAAAGACTGCGGCAACTTTACCGTAGACAAATGCCACTTTTCCAGCGGCGACAAGGAACTGGTTAAAGTTAAATAATACAAGGCTGAGGATGTACTGTAGTGAAGCGATCTACTGTTTTGCTCTTTCGTACACCCAGCCTCATCTGTGGCCGTCTTTATCTCTTTATTGGGGCGGCCACATACAATGTTAGTCAGACAGTCAATGATCAACATCGCCAAATATAAATGCTGTTGCCCACGTTGATGAATTCATGTTGTGGGCAAATTTCCCAGCATCCAGTTAAATGCCCACCTAAATAATACTGGGCTTTAATGTATCCATCGCTAAGCATTAAAACTTGTGCTCATCTTCCTGCGAAGCATATTTCCCTCCGATGCCTCGCTTTTGTTCCAACATCGGTCAGTCTTTTCGAAGATATGCGAAACTGACGTCAAAATCTATGAGGCGTATCATTTTGTGAAAATCCCATACCGAACCGCCCCTACCCCTTCCACTGAAATACCTGCCGGTATTCCTTTCATTATTGGCAACGAGCTTGCCGAACGCTTTAGCTATTACGGTATGAGGGCGATTTTGGTCGTGTTCATGACGCAATACCTGATGAACGCCGACGGTCAGCTTGCACCCATGACCTCAAACGAGGCTAAAGCTTACTTCCATTTATTCGTTGCCATGACCTATTTCACGCCGTTTCTAGGCGCATTATTGGCCGATGGTTTATTAGGCAAGTACCGGACAATCATTTTATTGTCGGTCGTTTATTGCCTAGGCCATTTTTACTTGGCGTTGGATGACACACGAACGGGCTTGTTGGTAGGCCAAACCTTAATCGCACTGGGTGCCGGCGGTATTAAACCCTGCGTTTCCGCTCATGTCGGCGACCAGTTCGGAGCCAGTAACCTGCATTGGCTAAGCAAGGTGTTCAGCTGGTTTTATTTGACGGTTAATCTCGGGGCGTTTATTGCGATGCTAATGGTGCCTTGGCTCCTGAAAACCTACGGTGCATCGGTCGCATTCTCAGTTCCTGGCATATTAATGCTGCTGGCGACGATAATATTCTGGTCCGGCCGATACCGGTTTGTACATATACCTGCCGCGGGTATGGGCTTTGTGCGCGAAGCCTTGAGTGGCGAAGGTTTACGTTGTCTAGGCAAGCTAAGCGGGATTTATTTATTTATCGCGATGTTTTGGGCTTTGTTCGACCAGAACGGCTCATCCTGGGTTTTGCAAGCGCAACAGATGGATAGAGTCCTGTTCGGGATTGAGATATTGCCATCGCAAATTCAAGCCGCCAATCCATTGCTGATAGTCTTGCTCACACCCTTGTTTTATAAACAGCTATACCCGGCACTGGGCAGGTTTTTACACTTGAACTATATGAACAAAATCGCCATCGGCCTATTTATTACCGTCTTGTCGTTTGTGCTGGTTGCCGTTATCCAGATGCGCATTGACGCCGGCTTTCATCCCAACATCTGCTGGCAGTTGCCGGCTTACTTATTACTGACTTCCGCCGAGGTGATGGTGTCGATTACTTGCCTGGAGTTTTCCTATACTCAAGCGCCAAGATCGATGAAGTCATTCGTAATGTCGTTGTATATGGCCGCAGTCGCGTTCGGGAATCTATTCACCAGCGCCGTGAATTTCTTCATTGAAAACCCGGACGGTTCCAGCCGTCTTGCCGGGGCCAGCTATTTTTGTTTTTTTGCCGCCTTGATGCTGGCGACAGCGATAGGATTTGTTTGGCATAGTCGGCATTACCAAGAACAGACTTATCTGCAAGAAGAAGCGTAAACCGTCACCGGTAAATGGCTTTTAAAATGTGTTGTTAGAGAGTACAGTAAATTTACCGGATTTATCCTGTATGGATTTTATATACTCTCTTTAAACTAAGCGCCCTAAGCTTGATCTACAGCATCGATACTCTTCTTTATTACAATTCAATGCAATATGAATAACTTTTTCCCGATCACTGCCGCTTTGTTGCTAGTTGCGCTTAACGGTTTTTTTGTAGCCGCGGAGTTCGGCCTCGTCAAACTACGCCAAACACGCATCCGTTCGATTGCTAAAACACAGGGCTGGCGTGGTCGGATTTTAGGACGAGTGCACGCAAAACTCGATGCCTATCTGTCGGCGTGCCAGCTCGGCATTACGCTCGCTTCGCTTGGCTTGGGCTGGATTGGCGAACCTGCGTTCGCCGACCTTCTAGAACCGGTGTTTGCCCGGATAAATGTCACATCACCGGAAATGGTGCACGGCATTTCCTTTACTTTTGCTTTTTCGCTGATCTCGTTTCTGCATATTGTTATCGGTGAGCTTGCACCAAAATCACTGGCAATCCGTAATCCCGAAAAGATCAGCTTATGGAGCGCCGCGCCGCTGTATGGGTTTTACTGGCTGATGTACCCTGCGATTTGGCTGTTGAACTCCAGCGCTAATTTAGTGTTGCGCTTATTGGGTTTGCGCCATGTTCATGACCACGATACCCATTACTCACCAAACGAACTTAAACTTATTTTACGCAGTAACAACCCGGATGGCCGATTCACCCGCGACGAATGGAACATCCTGGCAAAAACGCTCGATTTTAGCGAACTTGAAGTCTCGGACCTGATGCGCCCTATCCATGAGATGACCGCATTACACCGCAATGCGTCATTGCAAAAGAACCTGCAAACCATATCTCAAAAACGCTTCAGCCGTTATCCCTATTTCGACAGTAACGATATTGATGTGTTAGGCGTGATTCATTTGAAAGACTTGTTTTTAGCCCAGCAAGAAGGCAAGACGATTGAGGATTTGAGCCATTATTTGCGGCCTGTTAAATACATCTTGCCTCATAAACCGGCGCTGGAATTATTTCGCCAATTCCGCATGGGCACCTCGCATTTTGCAATCATTGGGCAAAAAGGACAAAAACCGAAAGGCTTCATTACGCTGGACAACTTATTGAGCGCAATGGTCGGCGAGATACGCGACGAATTCCGTCCCAACAATAACGATTGGACGCGACTCGATGACGGTACCCTAATCGGCAAAGGCAGCCTGCCGATATTTTCCCTGGAACGGATTATGGGCATTGATATCGAAAACGAAGAACTTGATCTGGAAGATGAGGTCTCGATTGGCGGGCTTATCATGGCCAAGCTACGCGATATTCCGGCAGAAGGTCAAAGAATTGAATTTAATCAATTCGATGTCGTGGTCAGGAAAATGAATGAATCCCGTATTGTTTATGTCCAGATTTATCCAAATGAAGTTAATGATATGGATGATCAATAGACACACTTAATACTTACCCATCCTTCCATGATGCGAAGTAATTTTATCCGCTTACTTCGCATGAAAGCATTAAAGATGCAGACAATAAATACAGCATTTGTATTGCCCTACCAGTTTTAACTCTTGGGCTTCAGCGGATTCCAAAAACATCTGTTTACAAACTTGATTCCCCAGCCATTATTTTTTTAACAAAAACATAAGCATAAAAAACAGCTATACAAAAAGCACCTGTAAGTACAATATCGAATATCATGGTGATTTTACCTCTATAAATAAGTTAAATATTTACTCAACCGATTCATGAAAACATGAAAGACGTTTAATACATGGCAGTGTTGAACAAAAACTTATAGAATCTTAAGCCATTTCCATGCCACAAGTCAATACACCCAATAATACCATAAAAGCAAACAAATACAACAAAAAGCAAACACTCGTCACAAACATCAAACA
>CAZJOY010000249.1:0-6108 GCA_964547705.1 uncultured Methylobacter sp.
ATTTGCGTAGCGATACCGGCATGGTCGGTACCCGGCTGCCATAAAGTGCTGTAGCCTTTCATACGGTGATAGCGGGTCAAGGCATCCATGATGGTATCTTGGAAAGCGTGACCCATATGTAAACTGCCGGTCACATTGGGCGGCGGGATCATGATGCAATAGGATTCACCTTCCGGTTTGGCTGCTGCCGCGCCAGTTCCCGACTGACTTGCGGCATACGCACCATCGCTGGCGGTAAAATAGCCTTTTTCTTCCCAGATTTGATACCAGCGTTGTTCGATTGAATGCGGAGCGTATGTTTTTTCCATGGATATGTTTTTGTTGTCGTGAAAAATTAGCTATTTTAGCAGGATTAAGGTAGCAATCAGACGGGTGGGCAAGTGCTATGCATGTTTGCTTTGCGCGATGAGACTGTTAATAATTCTTACAGTCCTATCCGATTTAAATAGTTTTTCTAGAGATGTCTTAAACTCCTGCTCGTTCTTTACTTCCTCGGGGCCGTATCCTTCGTTCAGATACGCCGGGTATGACTCACTAGATTGGTTTACACTTAGTAAAACATATTCGTATCCATTTAAAGCAGGTGCTTTAAGTATAAGTCGAACTTGCAAGAATTCATCTTCGCTAGGATTAGCCGTTACTTCGGCTTCAATAATATTAGATGTTTTTGCACCCAATTTTGCGGCTTGTTCGCGGAGTATAAGCAACGGTGATTTGACATCAGGCTCTCCGTTCAGATCAGGCCACAAATCTTCATTTGAATCGATCATGTTAGTCTCCAAAATATTAACAAGTTAGTTGGAACAGAACAGGCAAATGGTCAGAAATGTTTTTGTCCGGAATGCCATTGTTATTTAATAGCGATAGTTCTCCAACCCTGTCTATGATTCTTAATTTGTCGTTTTGGAACATTGGCAATAGTTCGGGCCTCAGCAATACTTGATCGTATATATTCCAAAAATAGGCAACTTGCTCACTCTTCCAGTAATAATAGCTTCCGGGCGGTCCATGTGACGCATCACCCAGCAAACTCCACATGGGATTGTAGAAAAAAGGAAAACTTCTGGTATTGACGGTCCTCTCTTTTTTCTCGGCAATTTTTCTTGACATCGTGGCGTTAAGACCGCTAGCCGTGACAAGTCCCGTTTCAAAAGGATTCATATTCAGATCACCCACCAGTACGGTACGTTTATGCCCGATTTTATCCTCCATTCTGATGATGTCCCAGGCTATCTCTGTTATTTCGAATGCTTGGCTCTCACTTGATTGACGAAGTTTACTGGAAAGATGTACCGCGACCAGTAATAAATCGCAAGTTGTTGGTGGTTTAAGATGCCGAATCGTAATGTGTTTAGATTCAAACTGTGGAGTTATCTGAGTTTGGGTGAACTTTGAGAAAATATCAATTCTCTCGCACAATCCCGTGTTGTAATGGAAATCCGTAGCTTCGGGGGTATTGAGTTCAGTCAGCACGTCAGCAACGCCGAGAGTGTTTTCGGCAAGCATCAAGACATCAATATTAAAGTCGCGCACCAAACGGGACAATATATCCAGCCGGTTTGTTTGCTTCATATTCCAAAACAGAAATGTAATCACTTAGTCGTCTTCTAAAATTATCAAAAAGGTTCTTTGGTGACTGTCGCAAATATTTTTTCCGATAATTTCATATCTGCCCCTGCTTAAATTTAAAGAATTAGCTGTAGATTAAGTTAGAGATAGAGCAACCCAACATTAGTGGCTACCAATCTTTATGCGTAGTGATTTTCATGCCTGACTGCTGATACCGACGATAACGGGTCCTGCCCGCTTCTTTGGTTGTTTCGCTATTATCCAGTATTTCAAGGATGCGTTCGGTTTGCGGCTCTATGTTGGGATAACGCGAAGACAGGTTGAACACCACTTTTTGCCAGTTGTCGGGCGCGTCCAGCGGGCCGATCAGGACCGTTTTTTCAGTATCAGGCGGCTCGCCGGTATATATCTGATGCGGAATAAAACTGCCCGCCCTGAAAGTCCAGAGCAGGTCGTCCAGGATCCGGCTTTGTTCGTCGGAATCAGTGAGTACGTAACAAAAACTGCCGCTACGATAAGCCTTCTCGATCAGTTTGCAGGCAAACAGGTACCTATCGTGTAGCGATTCCGACGGCAGTATATAAAAGCTGACTTCAGCCACTTATGTTCTGTGACGTTTGCGCCCGGCTAGTCAGGTATTGGCAGATTAGCTGCATAGGACGTCCGGTCGCGCCTTTGGTTGGGCCTGTGCGCCAAGCCGTCGCGGCAATGTCCAGATGCGCCCAGCGGAATTTTTCGGCAAATCGCGACAGGAAACAGGCCGCGGTGATAGTGCCGCCATCCCGGCCGCCAACATTGGCCATGTCGGCAAAATTGGATTTAAGCTGTTCCTGGTATTCTTCCCAGATCGGCAAACGCCAGATGTTGTCGTTGGCGATCTCGCCGGCCGCAATCAAGTCATTGCATAAAGCGTCATCGTTCCCAAGCAGGCCGCTGGCAACACGGCCTAAAGCGACTCCGCAGGCGCCGGTCAGGGTCGCGATGTCGATCACGACCTCGGGGTTGTAGTGTTCCGCGTAGGTTAGCGCGTCGCAAAGCAGCAATCGGCCTTCCGCGTCGGTGTTCAATATTTCGATGGTTTTGCCGGACATGGTGGTCACAATATCGCCCGGCTTATTGGCGTCGCCATCGGGCATATTTTCCGACGATGGAATCAGGCCGATAATATTCAGCGGCAATTGCATCTGTGCTGCGGCGAGCAATGCGCCTAAAACAGTCGCACCGCCGCACATGTCGTACTTCATTTCATCCATGCCGGGGCCCGGTTTTAATGAAATGCCGCCCGCGTCGAAGGTGAGGCCTTTACCGATTAGCACGATAGGCTTAGCGTTTTTCTCGCCGCCTTGATATTCCAGCGTAATCAATTTTGCGGGCTGACGGCTGCCGCGCGAGACGGACAGGAATGAGCCCATGCCCAGCGCTGCCATATCGGCTTCTTCCAGGATTTTAACGTTAACACTGGCGTATTGTTTGCCCAGCTCAAGCGCCTGTTCGGCAAGATAGGTCGGTGTGCAGATATTACCGGGCAAATCGCCCAAATGTTTGGTCAAAGCCATGCCTTCGGCAACCGCCTTGCCTTGCAATAATCCCGAATGCACCAAAGCCCGTTCGGTTTCCGGGGCGGAGATAGAAATTTTTTCAATCTTGCTTTCTGTTTCTTTATCGGATTTTGTGTGGGTGAATTGATAGACGGCATCGTTAAATACTTCGATGATGTGCCGTGATTTCCATGCCCAGTCGCGGCCTTCAACTTCACATTCTGCAAGGCAGCAAACGATCGATTTTATTTGTGGTTTTTTCAGGCTATTAATAGCGGCTAACAGTGCTTTTTTGTAGTTTTTGGCGGATAAAGGCTTGTTTTCGCCCAAGCCGACCAGCAAGACACGCTCGATCCTGCTGTTTGGAATCGCATTAATTAACACAGCTTCGCCGTTTTTTCCGCTCAGGTCGCCGCGGTTGACGATGTTATTGATCAGGCCTTGAGTGCTGTTGTTAAGGGCAGCGGCCGACGGGCTGAGTTGTTGGTCTTGATAAACACCGACAATCATACAATCGCATTGCAGTTCTTCGAGTGGTGCAGTTTCTATTGAATAGTCCATAACTTAACTCCGTTGTTTGTTAAATAGAGCATTATCTTGAGCGGGCTGGAAAATAGAGCGCTGCAAGATGGGCCGTTTAGCCGGGATTATACAATATAAATATCGGTTTTTGATTCGGGAGGTAGGGTTGGCGGTAAATTGGGTTAGTGTTGCTGTGGTTCTGTTTTATTGATTAGGTCTTCGAGAAACAAAGCACGAACTACAGCAACCTCACTGTTGTATACGCAATCCGGTTTGGTTAAGTTCCAAATTTGCCGATCGTTCAATTTGGTATTATTGGGATTGTGGAGATGCTCTAATATCGCTAGAGCTTCTTTTAACTTTTTTGATTTTGTGTATTGTCCTGGAGGAATATCTTTTATCAGCCCTTCCGAGCACAGGATCAAGAAAATATTCTTCGGACAGAACTTATTCTGTAATGATGGGCTGGAAGTAAATCGAGGTATTGTTTGCTGCCAAGCGTCTTTTGGCGCGATATTGCTTGATTGACATAACTTAGCTGCATTAATAGCGATTTTTTCAAACATATTGCCTGCTTATTGTCGATGATGAATTTGAGGCGTCGGAAACACCTATTTTCGCTGCCGCTCAAACAGGCTTACTTGTGCCCTATGGGTATTCCGGCTTACGGGCTGTCATTGGCATTGGATAATAGGAAGAAAAACATGGTTCTCCGTTAGCTCCTAAGCTCCAATTTGTCTTGAGTGCCAACCATGGTAAACTGGATTCTAAATCAAAAACAAGAGGTAAGCTCATGACTGCCATTACGTTTGACACCCATAAATTTGTTCGTACACTCAAAGATGCAGGTGTGCCGGAAAGCCAAGCCGAAGCTTTCTCGGAAGCCTTTAAAGAGGCGCAGGGCGAAGCTGACTTGGCGACTAAACGTGACATTGATGATTTAAGACGCGACATTGATGTCTTGCGCCACGAGATGGATTCGCGTTTCATCCAAACTGAACAGCGGCTGGTCATTAAATTGGGTGGTCTCATGGCGCTATCCATTGGTGTTGTCGCTGCTTTGGTTAAGCTGCTTTGAGTACTGACTAACAACCACGGGTGTTTGCCGGAAATACCCGTTTTCGTTGCCGCTCAAACAGGCTTACTTGTGCCCTATGGATATTCCGGCCTACAGAGCTACGAGTCGATCTTAAGGCCTTGCACAGCCAATACCCCGGAACGCCCCTCCACTTCGCCCCAAATCAATTCATGACAAGGCAGCGCGGCGGTATCTAGGTCATAGACATAATCTGCCAAGGTGCCGATGTCGTCGTCGGCTTGTTGCCACAGTTGCAACAGCTTTTCCATGACCGGCAGCAATTTCATGCCTTCCAGTTCCGCATGCAGGGTGTAGACATGTCCTGCCGGTGCGGGCTTACGGCTGGCGGCGAATACCGCTTCATGCACATTGGCTTCGGTGATGCCGTTGCGGCCGAGCAGTTCGTCCAAGGTTGGCAGGGTGGTGGGGATTTGCGGGCATTGAAATGTCTCGCCATCCATCTGAGGGATGAAGGGCGACTGGCCGCGGCAGTCGCTGGCGTAGCGAAAGCCTAATTGCTGCTCCAGCTGTAATGCGTGCTTGTTCAACTGCCAGCCGGCCGCGCCGTGCACGGCAGGTTGATGGCCGAAAATCTCCTGAAATACATCGATGGCCGCCTGCATCTCTTTCCGGGTCCAGTCGGTATCTTTATCGGCGACCTTATCCTGCCAGCGGATGTGGTCGTAGCAATGAACACCTATTTCATGCCCGGCCTGTTCGACTTGACGCATGATGTCACGACCTTGGCGGCCGATATGCGGGCCGGGTAGTAAAGTGCCGTACAGCAGGGTTTTCAGTCCGTAGTGGCTAAGCACCGAGGTGCGCTGGACTTTGCTGAAAAATCCGGGCCTGAATATCCGGCGCAACGCCCGTCCGGTATGGTCGGGGCCGAGGCTGAACAGGAATGTGGCCTTTACGCCGTAGCGTTGGTACAGGTCCAGCAATGCGGGTACGCCTTCCAGCGTACCGCGCAACGTATCCACATCGACTTTCAGTGCGATTCTCATACAGTCGGGTCTTGATCGATCAGTTCTCTCGCGGCCGTAACTTCATGGCTGTAAGCGTCGAAAATTTTGCGCAATGCGTCTTCGACGCCGACTTCCGGCTTCCAGCCCAGGTCTTCCATCGTGTTGTTGATCCAGGGCACGCGGGTTTTAACGTCTTGGTAGCCTGAGCCGTAGTAATCGTTGGCGCTGGTGTCGATCAGTTCGACTTTGGCGGCCAGCTCGCGGTATTCCGGGTGCTCTTTGGCGATTTTCAGCATCAGTTCGGCCAGTTCCCTGATTGACAAATCGTTAGCCGGATTGCCGATGTTGTAAATGTTGCCGGTTGCCTTGCCGTCTTGGTTTTTGATGATGCGTACCAGCGCGTCGATACCGTCACTGACAAAGGTAAAACTGC
>CAZJOY010000250.1:0-6097 GCA_964547705.1 uncultured Methylobacter sp.
AGCCACAAGTACCTTTTACATTCGGGTTGTTGAACTGGAAGGCTTCATTGATACCTTCTCTACGATAATCCAGTTCTATACCATCGACAAATTGCAGGTCGTTTGCGGCTACGATGACTTTTACGTCGAAATTTTCAAATACCGCATCGCCTTCATTGAGTGCGTCGGCATAATCAATTGTGTAAGCATATCCAGAGCAGCCGGATTGTTTTACTCCAAGTTTTAAACCCAAGCCTTTGCCGCGCTTTTCCAGTTGTTTTTTGATTTGCCGTGCGGCACTTTCAGTTAATGATACAGACATAATGATCTCTTTATCCTTTTTCGATTAAGAATTTTAATTGTTTAATAAATTCGAAAACTTCAGCTTCGGTGTTGGCTTTTCCCAAGCTGATGCGAATTGCACTTTTTGCATCGCTGGGGGCAACTCCCATGGCGACTAAAATTGGACTAGGTTCTCGCTGCCCGCTGGCGCAGGCTGAGCCACTGGAAACAGCGATATTTTTTTGGTCCAGTTGCATCAGCAGCATTTCGCCATCAATGCCATGAACACCTAACTGGATAGTATTGGGTAGTCGTTCGGCTTGTTCGGAAAAAATAGTCAGGCCGGGGATAGTATTTAAGCCGTGCTCTAATAGTGTTCTAAGGGTTAGCAGGTGTGTATGGCGTTCGGCATGCTCGGTTTTGGCGAGTTCTGCTGCCATGCCAAAGCCAACGATGGCGGCGACATTTTCGGTTCCGGCCCTGAATCCTTGTTCTTGTCCGCCACCCAGCAAGACAGGCTTTATTACCACGGATTTATCAAATACCAGCGCACCGCAACCTTTCGGGCCATAAATTTTGTGGCTGGACAGCGACATCAAATCGACGCCGAGCTCGCTAAAATCCACAGGAACTTTACCCAGCGCCTGCACAGCGTCGGTATGAATCCTGATGTCATGCGCTTTTAACTGATCGGCATAGTGAGCAATATTTTGTATTACGCCGGTTTCATTGTTGGCCAGCATGATCGAAACCAAGCTGGGTTTTAGCCGGATAACTTCGTCGATGGCATTTTGCGTGACTAGGCCGCTATCATCGACATCGATCAGCGTCAGCTCATGCCCCTGGCTTTTTAAATACAAGGCCGGCTCCATAATCGAAGGATGTTCAATGGCCGATACCGCGAGTCCCGCTCGAGGGGTAAGCGTTGCTAGTGCAAGATTATTGGCTTCCGTGCCGCCGCTGGTGAAAATAATTTGCCCAGGCTGAACGCCGAGCAGTGCCGAAAGCTGCTCACGAGCAGCATTTACAGCGCTGGCTGCGGCTCTGCCGTGACGATATAAGCTGGAAGGATTACCGTAGAATGTTTTCAGGAACGGGAGCATCGCGTCCAGAACGCGATCATCTATCGGCGTGGTCGCATTATGATCAAAATAGATCATTCAAACCGGGTATCAGTCTGGGTGACGATAAATTTCAATAGTTTGTTGAGCATCGTGATGTTGTCTCATGGCAACCTCCTGAACCTTATTTCTTTCTAACAGGTCGGCTAAAGAAATGCCTTTCAAATATTCTTTAATTTGTTCACTCAACCCCATCCATAGATCGTGGGTTAAACAAGCCTGATCCTTCTGGCAATTGGCTTCTCCGCGGCATTTTGTTGAATCGAGCGGTTCATTGACGGCCGCAATAATATCGGCAATATTAATATCACTGGACTTACGGCACAGTTTGTAACCGCCGCCCGGTCCACGCACGCCTTTTACCATACCTGCTCGACGTAGCCGGGCAAATAGTTGTTCCAAATAAGACAGGGAAATGGTTTGACGAGCCGCAATATCAGTCAGGGTTACCGGCGTAGTTTGACTGTGAAAAGCCAAATCCAGCATTGCAGTAACCGCGTAGCGGCCTTTAGTTGTTAAGCGCACAGTAATGTCCTCTATAAATACCGTTAAGATATTGTTACTATACTTAACCCAGCAAAATAGTCAACTATTAAACCCTTAATGAATGCAGGTTTTTATTCAAATGAGGCTATTTTTCTTTATAGAGGCGCTCAGCTTTATTCGTAACCATCTTCAATTTCGCAGCCGTCCAGCTTAGAGATAGGCGATTCCGTGTATTTTATGCCGGCGTCGTTAAGTGCTTTTTGCATGGTTTCAATCTGTCTATCCATCGCATGAATATGATCCAGCATGTGATTAATCGCGTAGGCGATCGGATCGGGCATGTCGGTGGTTGCACCATAAGCATGAAACCCCATCTTGTAGGCAATCTTGTCGCGTTCGGCAGCGGCGGCTTTACTTTTCGGATCGACGATATGGCCAGGAATACCTACCACGGTCGCATCCGCCGGTACCGGTTTTAAAACGACCGAGTTTGAACCCACGCGGGCATTTTCACCTATATCGATAGGCCCTAAAACTTTTGCTCCTGCACCTATTACCACGCCGTTATGCAGGGTTGGGTGACGCTTGCCTTTATCCCAGCTGGTTCCGCCCAAAGTCACGCCGTGATACAAGGTGCAATCGTCGCCGATCACTGCTGTCTCGCCGATCACTACGCCCATGCCGTGATCGATGAAAAAGCGTCGGCCAATAACGGCGCCGGGATGAATTTCAATGCCGGTCAGCCAGCGGCCGATATGGGCAATAAAGCGGGCTAGCCATCTGAATCCGGCTGTCCAGCAAATATGGCTGAGTCGATGAATTAAGACGGCATGAAAGCCAGGGTAAGTGGTCATTACTTCAAAGACAGATTGTGCTGCCGGATCGCGATCAAAAACGCAGGCAATATCTTCTTTCAGTCGGTTAAACATCGTTATTCCTCTTGTGACCTTGAGACATCCTCAAGATGCCTCGAAGTATGTCCAGTTCCTTAGTGTCCAGTTGTACCCGGTTATATATTCGGCGCAAACGCCGCATGATGGATTTTGATTTGGCCGGATGCATGAAGCCTATATCGGATAATGCTTCGGCCATGTGAGTATAAAAAGACTCCATTTGCGCAGCCGTGGCTAAAGGATCTTCGCCTTTATCGCCGACGAAAATTTCTTCTTGTGCTGCCAAGCCGGAAGTTACAAATAACTCATAACAAACAACCTGCACGGCCGCAGCAATATTTAGAGAGCTGTATTCGCTGTTACACGGGATGCGCAGTAAAAAATGGCACAGATCCAGTTCATGATTTTTTAAACCCGAATTTTCTCGGCCAAAAACAATAGCCACTTGGCTGCCGGGCTCATTGATAAGCACTTTTTCCGCGCATTCCCTGGGTGTCATTTCCGGCCAGCTAATAGTCCGGCCTCGGGCGCTGGCGCCAATCACCACTTGGCAATCGGCAATAGCTTCTTGCAAAGTTTGGCAAACAGTTGCGGCCGATAATACATCATCTGCGCCGGAAGCCCTGGAAGTCGCGTCGGCGCTGGGAAATATTTTAGGCGACACCAGCCAGAGGTTATGCATCTTCATGTTTTTCATCGCCCGGGCAACGGCGCCGATATTTCCCGGATGCGTTGTTTCGACCAATACAATTTTTATAGTAGACAGCAAAGCGTTGTCCTTGGGTAAAAAAAGAGCCTAAGTTTAGCAAAAGATTTGGTATTATATGCGCTTTTCGGCAATTGCTAAGTTACATGGATGTAATGAATGCAGAAAATGCATAAGGCCACGGAAGGCCTGTAGTAGGGTAGCGCAGGAGTAGCTGCCGAGGAGCATTTTTCTGCCCTGCATTGCTAAACCACAGGGATGTGGTGAATGTAGAAGACGCATGGAGCAGTTTTCTACCTACATCCTGCACCCATGCAGTCGTCTGTGTTTATATAAATCGAAATCCGCCTATGCAACCCATGTTAAATATTGCCGTCCGCGCCGCAAGAAGCGCCGGCGACTTGATACTCCGCTCATCTGAAAATATCGATCGTCTGCATGTCGATCAAAAAGGTAAAAATGATTATGCCAGCGAGGTTGATCGTGCCGCCGAACGGGAAATTATCAACATTATCAAGACAGCTTATCCCGAGCACAGTATCTTGGCAGAAGAAAGCGGTGCGCAGGAAGGTAATGACTTTGTTTGGGTTATCGACCCGTTGGATGGCACAACCAATTTTTTACACGGCTTTCCCCAATATGCTGTTTCCATTGCGTTAAAACACAAAGGCAGGATTGAAGTCGGTGTGGTCTATGATCCGCAGCGGGATGAATTATTTACCGCCAAACGTGGCGGTGGCGCGATGTTAAACAATCGCCGTCTTCGGGTGACTAAGCAAACCAGCTTGAAAGGTGCATTAATCGGCACCGGCTTTCCGTTTAAGACTGATTTGCATATGGATGCTTATTTAGGAATGTTTCGCGCCATAGCGACTGATTCAGCCGGAATTCGCCGTGCGGGCGCCGCAGCGCTTGATTTGGCTTATGTGGCTGCCGGCCGATTGGATGGCTTTTGGGAAATCGGCCTGATGGAGTGGGATATGGCCGCAGGGGTTTTATTGATAAAAGAAGCAGGCGGAGCGGTTACCGATTTTTCTTTTAATGATAAATATCTGGAGTCAGGCAACCTGATCGCCGGAAGCCCTAAAATGCATCAAATTATGTATCAGCGTATAGAACCGCATGTTACTGATAACTTGAAATAACATTTCATTATTTACAAGTAGTTAAAAGCATTTTCTTCACTACGAAGATACGAAAAACGCTAAAAGTAAAAGCTTCGTGTCTTCGTGGTGAATTGATCTTAGGTTTCAAAAAATCTGCAACGCCAGCATGATGGCATCTTCGCGGCCGTTCTCCGCTTGATAATAACCTTTCCTGATACCGATTTCATTGAACCCCATGTCCTGATAAAGAGCGATGGCGACGGTATTGGATGGCCTGACTTCAAGGAACATGGTTTCTGCCCGTCCTCGGGCTGTCTCAATAAGATTTTCCAGCATTTTCCGACCTATCCCTTGTCCCTGTTCGGCCGGCGCTACACAAATATTTAGAACATGAGCCTCGCCTACAGCCATCGAGAGTATGCTGTATCCCAACACGTTATCCTGCTCTTCGCAGACCCAGCAATTATAGTTGGCTCTAAAGCAGTCCCTGAAAATATCTTCTCCCCAAGGGAATTGATAGCTTGCTCTTTCGATTGCCATAACTTGGGGTAAATCGGAGCTTCTCATTTTTCTGAGGCGCATTAAGTCTTTTCTGCCGACCGAGTCAGGAAATAATTTGGCGTAGAACTCCCTATCGGCATCATAAACCACAAAGTCTTTTATTTTTTCTAGCATCATTCCTAACATGATCAACCTTTAATGTTTTTAACTGTTTGCATTGCGAGTTTTAAGTCCGTCCAGGCTTTACGTTTGTCCAGTAATGATCTCAACAAATACGCCGGGTGATAGACTACAACAACTGGCGTATCATTTAAAGCGTGGATTTTTCCTCTCAGCTTGCCGATCGGTTCATCCGTGTTGAGCAACGCTTGTGCGGCAATTCGGCCTAAAACGACGATGATTTTTGGCTTGATTAACGCTATTTGCCGTAACAGGTAAGGTTTGCAGGTTTCGATCTCGATGGGCTTGGGATCGCGGTTAGCGGGAGGGCGGCATTTTACAATATTAGCTATAAAGACCTCTTCCCTATCAAGGTCCATGGCTCTTAACATTTCCGTTAGCAACTGACCCGCTTTGCCGACGAAAGGCAAGCCTTGTTGGTCTTCGTTTTGTCCAGGTCCTTCGCCGATAATCATCCATTCGGCATTTTTATTGCCCGAGCCGAAAACAGTTTGGGTGCGTGTTTTACACAACTCACACTTAGTGCATGGGGAGACTTCAGCTTGTAACGTTTCCCAGCTGTCGGCCGGTTGTTCAGGTTCTGACGGGGTGTTTTCAGCCATCGCGTCGTCGAATATCGAGATTTGCTCTTGGGCAGGAGCAGCTCGGGGTAGCCAAACATCAATGCCCATGGCTTCGAGGTATTGCAGACGTGTTGCGTTATCCAAAATCGACTCGATTTACTTATTGTTCCCACGCCGGAGCGTGGGAACGATGAATATTTCGCCTAGAGTGTCCTTCATTACCTTAATCAAACGTCCCCTTTCTGAGGATGTTGACGTTGATCGGGGCTTTGCAGTTTAT
>CAZJOY010000251.1:0-6095 GCA_964547705.1 uncultured Methylobacter sp.
GGTAATCAGGGCGTTATAGACCTCTACCGCCTTGGTCGGGATTGCGAAAGCGTCATGGATGCTGTCCCTCAATATCAGTAAGGGATTAAACTTGTTTTCCCAGGCGATAAAGAAAAGAAACAGCCCGGCGGCAATCAAAGGTATCAGCGTTTTTCCGTCCAAGCCATTCAGAAGATTCACTAATTCCCCGGAATGTAGGCTTTTTACGATCAGCGTCACCAACGGTTCCAAGGGCAGCCATTGCCAAGTAAGTAGCCAATAAAGTGCGGCTATAAATGTGCAGTACGATGCGATCCCTAGCCAGTAGGTGCTTCTGCGGCTAAAGTATTGGGGTAGCGTCGGTTCGGCGCCTAACTGAATGCGGCGTTTTTGAAAGGATCGATAGGCGAGGAAGAATGCGGCTCCGGTTCCGAAAAACTGCACCGCGAGGTTAATCAATAGTTCGATATTCATTGCGTGGCTGCTCTATGTATTGTTCACAAGATTTCGAGTTAAGTCCCGCCTGAATTAGCGAGTTGCGGGAGAGAGTGGTTGTATTATAGCAGGACATAGCGCGTCAAAGTTTCTTCCTTGCTTTTGGGGAGGATGAAGCAAAGCCTTTGACTTTATTATCTAAATGACCACTTTTCGAATAACCGACATGAATCATTACAACTTATCTTCATCCGCTAAAGCTATTGAGCAAATTCCTGTATACATCATCAGCGGTTTTCTTGGCAGCGGAAAAACGACTCTGCTGAATCGTTTGTTGAATCATGCGCCTAAATCTGCCGTTATCATCAATGAATTCGGTGCCACGCCGATCGATCAGCAATTACTACGCGAGCATAAAGTGCCGTTATCAACCTTGGTGGGCGGTTGTTTATGCTGTCAGGTACGCGGTTCGTTAACGCCGTTGCTTAAAAATTTACGCATGGCTTGGGATGCCGGTGATAAGTCTTTCGAGCGTGTGATCATCGAAACCAGCGGTATTGCCAACCCCGAACCGGTGCTGGATATTTTGTTGAGGGAACGCTGGTTGGCTGCGCGTTATAGCTTACAAGGCGTTATTGCCACGGTTTCAGCGAGCATGGATATCGATCATTTCGATCGTTTTCCTGAAACCCAAGCTCAAATTGCCTGGGCGGATACAGTGGTAATGACGCAGACCGATTTGGCAACAGCTGGAGCGATTGCAAAATTGGATGAACGATTAACGGCCTTGGCCCCCGCAGCAATCCGGCTGACCGCGGAGCAAGGCGAGCTTGATCCCGATGCACTACTCAATTGTCCGAAGAAAATCCGGAGGCTGCGTGATGCTGAACTGCCCGATTTACCTGATCATGGGTTTAACAGCATCACTTTACAGCTTGAGCGCGCACTACCATCGGAGCGGTTGCAAAAAGCGTTGGAATACCTGATCGCTCGTTATTCTAAACAGCTGGTCCGTTTAAAAGGCATGGTTTACACATCTGGGCAAAACGAGCCATTGCTGGTGCAGGGGACAGCCGGAAGGCTTTATCCTGTAACACGGCTGCCGGTAAGAGCTTCCGATGACGGCATTGGGCGACTGGTTATTATTACTCTGGGTGAAGTCAAAGGTGTGGCTGAAGACCTGACTGCGCAATTACGTTAGTGGAAGAGGCAAAATCGGGCATCAGATTCGGTTATGTCGATTACACGCGCGTCCGTTAACAAATCCTGCGATCATTCGATTACTTTCTTTTGCTGCATACTTTCGGAATAGAAAGAAACTCCAAGCTTGCCTTGTTTTGCGTGATACATTGCGGTGTCGGCAAAGTGAACCAGGGCTTCGCTGCTGCTGGTGTCTCGAGGGTACAACGCAACACCGACGCTACCGCCCAAAGTAAATTCGAATTCATCAAAAATGAAAGGTTTTCGTAACTTTTTTAGGATTTTTTCGGCAACCGGCGCGGCTCCGTTAGCATCGGTTTCAGGCAATAATACGGCGAACTCATCGCCGCCGAGGCGAGCGGCAATGTCGGAATCACGCAAGCTGGAGAGAATTCGGTTGGCTGTTTCTTTTAATACCTCGTCGCCAACCGCGTGCCCCATCGTATCATTGACGAATTTGAATTTATCCAGGTCCAGGTAAAAAAGTGCAACCGACCCGTTGGTGCGATGCGCCATACTGATTACATGTTGAAGCTGATCGGCAAATAACCTGCGATTAGCCAAACCGGTTAATTCATCGTAATGAGATAGCCAACGTAAGCGATCATCAGCTTGTTTGCGCAAAGTGATGTCATGCACAATGCCATCGATGCCCGTATAGTTACCGGATTCGTCGTAGACAGGTGTGTCTGTCACTTCAAGCCAATGGATTTCCTTTTGGGCGCTGTATATTTCTAACTGGTAAGGTGAGTTATGCTGGCTTTGGGTGCACGGTTCGGCGTGTTCATTAATTTTAAGATTTATCGGGTTGTCAGTGAGATATTCATGATAATGAGCCATAAATTCATCCGCTGTGTATCCGAGTATGTGGCTTATTGACGGGCTAACGTAAGTGAATATGCCTTCGTGATCACGTTGGTAAAAAAAGTATTCATTGCGCAGGTTTTCAACCAGATTGCGGAATTTATATTCACTGGAATTCAGTTCGGCGGTGCGCTTTACGATCAGATATTCGAGGTCGTCTTTCAGTGCCAGCAGGATTTTGTTGGTAGTTTGAACTTCGGATTTTGACAATTTGATTTTCTTGTTTTGTCTGCGAACCAGGACTATCCATAGCAGTAATAATGTCAATACAACCGCGAAGACAGCTACAATTTTCCAAATCAGTTTATAGTCAATTGAGGGCTTAATGCCGGGCACCCATTTGGCATGGATATTCTGCATTTCTTCTTCAGTTATAGTGCTCAGCGCTTTTTGTAAGATGTCTGCCAGAATCGGCCAGTCATTGCGTACAGCAATGCTTTCATTAATGCTGTTGCTTGCGTTGTCCAGATCATAAAGGGCTGCAATTTTCAGGTCGGTCAAAAGATATTTTGTTTGTAGGTAACTGGCCGTAGCCATAAAGGTAATGGCGGCATCGGCCTTTTCCGTACTGACCGCATTGAGCCCGTCCAGCATGGACTCCACAAAATAGGGTGTAACTGAAGGTAGCTCTTTGATAATCCGGTCAACAAACTGATAACCCTTAACCATCGTGACTCTTTTTCCGGCAAGATCAGCCTGGTTTTTAATTGTAACGTTGTCTCTTTTGGTCATGATCACCAATGTTTTGATTAAATAGGGTTGAGTGAAGACGAACAACTGTCTGCGGTCCGGCCGATTGACCATTGTCGCGACGACATCAACTTTATGCGCAGCTGCTGCTTCATAGAGCTTGTTCCAGCTGGTATTGGGATAAGTTTCGAATTTAATGCCTAGACGCTTGCTCAGGATATTAATGACTTCGATGGCAATACCTTCAAGCTGCCCCGAATCATTGATAAAGCTATAAGGTGGCAGTGAACCGTCAAAAGCGATGCGAATCTTGCTGTGATTCACTAACCATTCCTGTTCTTTGGGTGTCAGTTGAACTACGGGGTCAGTTTTATCTTTGGCCGAAACTATGCCGCTAAAGTCATCTGCTCCAGCAACATTTAATAAGAAAATGAAAAGAAGCGAAGAAATTAAATAGCGCATTGTTTGGGCCGGATTAATTTTCAATATGGGAAAGACGGAAATTACACATTTTTAGGGGCTTATTTGTCTCAAGCTAGTAGGCGTTTAAATAGGGTATTATTTTTATCTTGCTGATTTTAAGTGTAGTCTATTTTCGGAGCTGCTGGTGTTACGGCAAAAAGTGAAGTTACGATATATTTATTCTTGACAGAATAATATGTCCATATATAATGGCGGGCTCGAACTGCGGAGCGGTAGTTCAGTTGGTTAGAATACCGGCCTGTCACGTCGGTGGTCGCGGGTTCGAGCCCCGTCCGCTCCGCCATCCTTCCGGCAGAACTTTCACTGCCAATATTAATATTCGCCAAATTATTGCTGAGCTTATCCCCTCAAGGTTTTGAGGCTGGAATGTTCTCGTCGCGCTTATATTATCTCCTGGCTGTGTTTTTTACCTGGGTTTGCTGCAATGTCTGTGAATCGGTCAATTGGGTTTTCTCGCATACTTTGATGCTTGCAACTGAGGCAAGACTTATCATTTTTAAAATAATCGCGGTAGTTATGCTGTAAAATTGCCTTTTTTTATCTTGGTTTCCAGATGACCAACAGGCTACCCGTACCTCGTATTGCATTAACACCCGGAGAACCCGCAGGCATAGGCCCCGATCTGTGCATCCAGCTCGCGCAGCAGGATTTGCCTTGCGAAATCGTCGTTATAGCCAATCCGCAATTATTGAAACAACGCGCTGCTCAATTGGGGTTACCGATTCAGATTAAAGAATTTGATAGCTCTCTTCCTGCCAACGCCCAGACTGCCGGATGTCTAACGATATTGCCGGTGGAGCTGGCGGAACCGGTTCAGTGCGGACAGCTGAATTCGGCCAATAGCCGCTATGTATTAAAAACCATTACTAAAGCGACCAAAGGCTGTATGGACGCGGTTTTCGATGCGATGGTTACCGGGCCTGTTCATAAAGGTGTTATTAACGATTCAGGCCTGCCTTTTAGCGGTCATACCGAATTTATTGCAGGTATTACCGGCGGACATCCTGTGATGATGCTGGCAACGCCGGGCTTGCGTGTGGCGCTGGCAACTACGCATCTGCCGCTGTCGGAAGTCAGTCAGGCCATTACTCATACCCGTTTACGTACGGTTATTCGAATTTTGGATCATGACTTGCGTTCTCGGTTTGGCATTACTCATCCGAAAATACTGGTGTGCGGGCTTAATCCTCATGCCGGTGAAAACGGTCATCTGGGTAAAGAAGAAATCAAGATTATTGGGCCTGTGCTCGATAGTTTTCGTAAACAGGGTGTGATCCTGCAAGGGCCGTTGCCGGCCGATACGCTGTTCACGAACAAATACTTAGCTACTGCGGATGCGGTATTGGCGATGTATCACGATCAGGGCTTGCCGGTACTTAAACATATGGGTTTTGGGCAGGCCGTCAATATTACGCTGGGATTGCCTATTATCCGAACTTCGGTCGATCACGGCACGGCTTTGGACCTTGCCGGCGGCGGCAAGGCTGATTTAGGTAGTTTACAGTTTGCATTGCAAACCGCATTAACAATGGCTGCACAATAAATGGCACATACTCCTCGCAAGCGCTTCGGTCAGAATTTTCTTCATGACCACAATATTATTCAAAACATAATCTCCAGTATTCAGACCAAGCCCGATCAGCACTGGGTTGAGATTGGTCCGGGGCAGGGCGCATTGACCGAGCCTTTGTTAAAAGAAAGCGTGCGTCTTGACGTGGTTGAGCTTGATCGGGATCTGGTGGTTTTGCTAAGGGAAAAATTCAAGCAATACTCCAGCCTGCAAATTCACAGCGCCGATGCGTTAAGGTTCGATTTCTCGTCGTTGGCTGATAAGGACCAAAAACTGCGCGTTATCGGCAATCTTCCGTATAACATTTCAACGCCGCTGATGTTTCATCTGCTTGATAACGCTTATTGCATTGAAGACATGCATTTTATGCTGCAAAAAGAAGTCGTTGACCGGATTTGCGCGGCTCCAGGCAGTAAAAAGTACGGTAGATTGAGCGTGATGATGCAATATTATTGCGAAACCGAGCTGTTATTTGATGTGCCGCCGGAAAGTTTTGATCCGGCTCCGCAGGTGATGTCGGCTATCGTCAGGCTAATACCGCACCTTCAGCCGCCTGTTGCGGTGAATGATGTTGCCAAGCTTAACCGGGTTGTGACTCAGGCGTTTTCGCAGCGGCGAAAAACGTTGCGAAACTCGCTGAAGAAGCTGATTGATGAGGAAGAAATTGTTGCTTTGGGTATAGATCCGACGCTAAGAGCCGAAAGTATATCGTTGGCGGAGTTTGCGAAGTTAAGCAATTTGTTGCAGGAATAAGTGGACTTTTTACACCAGGAAGGACTCGAAGAAAATCGAGTTAAAGGCTTCGTGCTCTCGGCAACTGCTCCTGCGTTGCTCTACCTCCTGCATAACCCACAGGGATGTGGGGAATGCAGAT
>CAZJOY010000252.1:0-6084 GCA_964547705.1 uncultured Methylobacter sp.
CCGCCATCCATGGCAGTCGTAAAACCTGGAAGGTCTGTATATCGGTGTATTTCTATTCGGCGCTACGCATGGCCGGCTTGCAAGAAAAATATGATGCGCTTACACTGCAATATCATGTTTATAGTCCACGAATATTCAAGGAGTTTGTCATGTTAGAAAAACATCAACCTGCCCCACAGTTCAGTGCAAAAAACCAATTCGATGAAACGGTCAGTTTGTCCGACTATCTAGGGAAGAATGTCGTGTTGTATTTTTATCCCAAGGATGACACGCCCGGCTGCACTATTGAAGCGAACCAGTTTACTCAACTTATCGATGAATTTGCCAAGGCCGATACCGTGGTTATTGGTGTAAGCAAGGATACTTGCGCCAGTCATGCGGATTTCATCAAAAAATTCGGCCTGAAAGTGGATTTACTGGCCGACGTCGACGGCGAACTCTGCGAGAGTTACGGCGTATGGCGGGAACGGGAAAAGAATGGCGTTAAAAGTATGGCTATTTTTCGTTCCACGTTCATTATCAATAAAGAAGGCGTGTTGGAGGACGTGGCTTACGGCGTTACGCCCGAGGGCCATGCCCAGGAAGTGCTGGAAAAAGTAAAAAAACTGTAACCCGGATTTGGATTCGTTTCATGTCAAAATTTAATTTCACGATGCATCATGCCAGCCTCGTTGTTGCGGACACTGCGGCATCACTGCGGTTTTATTGCGATGTTCTCGGCATGCCGCAAACAGACAGGCCCGATTTGGGCTTTCCGGGCGCTTGGTTGCAGCTAGGCGTTCAACAGATTCATTTGCTGGAGCTGGAGAACCCGGATCCAAAAACCGGACGCCCCGAACATGGCGGACGGGACCGGCATATTGCTTTAAGTGTGCCGGAACTCGCGCCGGTTCGAGAGACGTTGGATCAAAACGGTATTGCCTATACCTTGAGCAAATCAGGACGGCAAGCGCTGTTTTGCCGTGATCCGGACGGAAATGCGCTGGAGATTCTTCAGCGGGTATAAAGCTGAGTTGAGCGGCTTGTCCGCTCAAACGAAACTTATGGCCTTTGGCTATAAAGCTGAGTTGAGCAGCTCGTCTGCTCAAACGAAACTTATGCCCTTTGGATATAAGTTTGCTTAGGCCCTTTTCCTGTAGACTAAGTTATAGATTTTAAAACAAAGTATCGAAGCAGCCAGCAGCAGTGTTATCGCATTAGCAAAAATAATGGCTTTATCATCGAGATAAATGCCGTAAATAAGCCAACATAACACGCCCAGGGTAAAGGTGCTGTACATGCCTAACGAAAGGGATTCGGTGTCCCGGGTTCTTATTGTCAGGATTGCCTGGGGTACAAACGAAGCGGTAGTGAGTGTGGCAGCCAAATAGCCAATGATTTCAGGTGTAAATGTCATAACTGTTTGCTATAAAACCGCTATTTCCCTGCCGCTGATTTCTTGAGTTTTTTCAGTACGCTTTGGCCGAAAGCATTGGCAAAATCTTCAATATTTTCATACTCCTGCTCTTGAGCAAAATTCACTACTTCCATAACCAGCTTTTTATTTGCGGCGATTTCTGCATGTGTCCGGCCGCAGCCTTCGCAATGCGTTCCTTCGTAAGTACATTTATCAACGCACGGACTAAATTTCATAATATTTCCTCTAAACTCTTATTCATAACGATAACATAGCGGGCAAAACACCCACCCTGAATTTCTGCTGAGGAATTTTACCACACCGAAAATAAGCCGTTACAATCCTTAACAATAACCCAGTCTGGAGACGAGCTTTTCTATCTCAGTGCAACTCACAGACGCTCAACATGGTGTTGTCAAAACTAATCTCACCGTCAACGATTTGAAAAACGCCCTTGCCGCGTTCTTCGTTATTTTTCCAAATACAGTTTCCAATCTGGATTTCGGCCCCGCAATGAACAGCTTCTTCGACAATAACTTGGACGTGTTCGGCAAGAATCATTTCCGAGAGCAGATGAGCGCGTTCCGTATGAAGCTGAGTGCAATCCGTTTCGAGCTTATCCCTTGTGTGGAGCAGCTTATTCAGTAAACCGTTCTTATCCTTTTCAGGATGCATCGAAATAAAGGCAATAATCTTATTAATGTCTTCCTGCTCTTTTTCGTCCGCATCGATCTCGAGCTTGAGTTTGTCTATCTGCGTTTGAAGATAAGGGTTGAAACCCGCCCTGATCTTGGTGATAAAGCCCGCGTTTGAGCCGATTATTGCTGTTTTAATCAGCGCTGATGCACAAGCAATACCGCCGATGATACGACCTCTTTTTCCGCCGGACTTTCCTACCAGTATGCGGTTAAGGGCAGTCAAATGGTTATGCATGGAGAATTCTTCAATAATAATATCGACTCCGGCTTCCATAGAGACATTTTCGGCAAAATGCGCGCTGATTGAACCTTTGCTGATAATTTTCGCGTTAAAGACAGGGACTTCGTTTGGATCGCTGCTCTGTTCGCTGTGGCCGATTACGCCGCCTTTTATAACAACATTGCCACCGGCTTCAATTTCCGCCGCTTCAACAGTCCCTCCGACAAACACGTCTCCTGTCACCTGTATTTTCATGCCGTCCTTGACATCGCCTTTAATATTGATGGTGCCGTCGAAACTCATATTTCCGGTTGAAATATCCACCAGAGGCAGAGCGATGGTGGGCTCCACCACAACCCCATAAGGAACTAACTTCGGCTGACCGGAGATAGCCGCCAACAGCAGACTATTATGATCGGGATCAAGCTCGGTCTCCGGATCCAACTCTACGCCTTGTAATCCGGTGGCAAACGGTATGTCCTGTCCAGGTTGAGGCATAAGCACTTGCCCGGTAATGTCCCAGCCTTTTTTACCTTCGGTGGGCGGCGTGCGGCACATTAATGGGTCGCCCGGCTTTACAACAATCAGCTGCCCAAGGTCACGGTAATTAACGATACCGTGCTCGTCTATCCGGGGTTTGCGTTCTCTTATTTGCGGTATCAAACTTTGAAAGCGGGCATCAATGCCTTTCACAGGAAGCAATCCGTGAGCAATGACCCTTTCAGTCGCGCAACCGTCTTTTAAAGCCGCCTCGATTTCGCTTTTTATGATGCCTCTGATGATTCCTTTTTCCTGCAAAGCCTTTTGAATTTGCAGTAGATCGACCGGAGCACCGCCATAAGGAGGAATTAAAGCGAGCTTGGCGGTCATTTTATCGTCATCAATCTTGATTAGGCATCCACCATCCCGGCGTTCACCCATTTCCAATATAAAGCTCTCACTAGCATCGCTGTATCTTTTCACCAAATTTAAGAGTGCATTTTCATACAGAAACAAACTGGACAAGCCTTGCTTAACTAGGGCGTCTTTGATCATTGCTTCATCGATCGGAGGGTGGCATTCGGATATTGCAAATACTGCAAGCAATTTGCCTTCATCGCTGAGCTTAAATGTCAGTACATCTGTAAGTGACGCATCATTCACAGCTTTGCTCCTTGGAGAGTTATTACGACTTTTAAGAAAAAAATAAAGCACCTGATCAGGTGCTTTATTTTTGGATTACTGGCTTGAAAGGTAGCATATTATTAAAAAATCACACTTAAATAATATAGAAAACCGGAGAACAAATTTACCCACATCGGCATATGTAGATAGTAAGTAGAGAATGCCGTCAGAACTTTTTAGTGATTTAAAAAAGTCCCAGAACACAAGGGCTCTGTGCTGGGACTAAAAATCGCCTGCTTGGTTGGCATTTCATTCCATCCTTGGCAAACATCCTGTTGAACTTTCTTAAAATCCGTCTCCTCTGTTGGCGACGCCTCTATTGTCTCAGAAAATAACCATAAAAAAAGCCAGCTAAAGCTTAAGATGATGTAAGTTCAAAATTACACGGACGTCTTGAACTTGCATTGCCTGTCTTCTGTATCTATGCAGTGTTAAATCCCCTTATCAGAATGAATAACAAACGCTGCAAAATCTTGCTTGTCATAGTAAGATATTGCCAGTCTTTAATATAAGTAATTTCAACATGGATCAACGTACTGCAGAAGTAGAGCGAAATACGCTTGAAACTCAAATTAAAATCAAAATTAATCTGGATGGTTCGGGTAAATCCTCGTTTTCAACCGGCGTACCTTTCCTCGAACACATGCTCGACCAGATTGCCAGGCACGGATTGATTGATCTGGACATTGAAGCGAAAGGCGATTTGGAGATTGATGATCACCACACCGTTGAAGACATCGGCATTACCTTGGGCCAAGCGTTTGCCAAAGCTACGGCAGACAAAAAAGGCATTTATCGTTACGGGCATGCTTACGTACCTCTGGATGAAGCCTTGTCGCGAGTGGTGATTGATTTTTCCGGACGCCCCGGCCTGTTTTATGAGGTTAAATACCCTAAAGCCATGATCGGCAGTTTTGACGTCGATTTGTTCCGCGAGTTCTTCCAAGGCTTTGTCAATCATGCCGGCGTGACATTACATATCGACAGTTTGAAGGGCGCCAATGCCCATCATGTTGCTGAAACCATCTTCAAAGCCATGGGCCGCGCCATACGCATGGCGATTACCGCCGACCCGCGTATGGCTGGCATGATGCCATCAACCAAGGGCACCCTCTAACCTTTAACCTTGCATCTTTAAGCTATATTTCTTATGTCTTCTGTCGCTGTAATTGATTACGGAATGGGGAATCTGCATTCCATCGTAAAGGCCCTGCAACATGCGGCACCTGAAGTGGATGTTGTTTGTGTGTCCGATGCAGATGTAATTCTTAACGCCGACCGGGTCGTTTTTCCGGGTGTCGGTGCAATACGGGATTGTATGCAGGCGCTTAATCAATCGGGCTTAGCCGATGTTGTCCAACAGGTTGCTAAAACCAAACCTTTGCTGGGAATTTGTCTAGGCATGCAGGCTTTATTAACCGACAGCGAAGAAAACGGCGGCACAAAATGCCTGGACGTTTTCTCCGGGCACGTGGTCCATTTCTCCGAGTCGTTAAAAGACGGCAACGGTAATTCACTTAAAATTCCGCACATGGGCTGGAATCAGGTCCATCAACTGCAACAGCATCCGTTATGGGAGAACATTCCCCAAGACAGCCGCTTTTATTTTGTGCATAGTTATTATGCGCAGCCGGATGATGCCGCAATCATGGCGGCGACAACGCAGTACCCAGAGGCATTTACCTGTGCTTTGACGCAAGATAATGTTTTTGCCGTACAATTTCACCCCGAAAAAAGTCAGGCGGTCGGTTTGCAACTACTGAAAAACTTTTTACATTGGGATGGGCAAGCGTAGGGATGCATTCACTTATGCCCTTTGGGTATTTCGTCGTCTTTGGGCAGATAAATCCGCCCCTATAATAATTACACGCCGTTGAGGATTTTATAATTTATGTTACTAATACCTGCAATCGATTTAAAAGAGGGAAAGTGTGTTCGTTTGCGTCAGGGACGAATGGATGATAATACGGTTTTTTCCGATGATCCTGTCGCTGTAGCTGGTAAGTGGGTTACAGCCGGTGCTAAAAGAATTCATTTGGTTGACCTGGATGGCGCGTTTGCCGGAAAGCCGAAAAATGCCGAAGTCATTCATGCTATTGTCGAAGCCTACCCTAATGTGCCGATACAGATAGGCGGCGGTATTCGTGACGAAGAAACGATCCAGGCTTATCTTAATGCCGGCGTGGAATATGTCATTATCGGCACTAAAGCCGTTAATGAACCGCATTTTGTCCGGGATATGGCTCTGGAGTATCCACGCCGCATCATCGTTGGCCTGGATGCAAAAGACGGTAAGGTGGCTATTGACGGTTGGTCCAAATTATCCAAACATGACGTGATCGACATGGCCCAGCATTTTGAGGAAGATGGCGTCGAAGCCATTATCTACACCGATATTTCCAGAGACGGCATGATGTCCGGCGTCAATGTCGAAGCAACCGCAAAACTGGCGCGCGCGATCCGGATTCCTGTTATTGCTTCCGGCGGCATCACCAATATGGATGACATCAGAGCCTTGGGCATTGTTGCAGGCGACGGCATTATGGGCGCTATTACCGGCAGGGCGATTTACGAAGGCACCCTGGATTTTGAAGCGGCCGAAAAAT
>CAZJOY010000253.1:0-3380 GCA_964547705.1 uncultured Methylobacter sp.
AGTTATTAAAAACGGTGCCGTCAAAAATCAATTTAATACCCTTTAACCCGTTCCCTAATTCGCCATATCGCTGTTCCAGTAAAGAAGCGATTAATCGTTTTAAAACGCTGTTAAACGACGCGGGCATAGTGACTACAGTTAGAAAAACACGCGGCGAAGATATTGACGCCGCTTGCGGCCAGTTGGTAGGTCAAGTTAAAGATAAAAGCCGCAGACACTTGAAAATCAATCCGGCAGGTTCCGAACGTGCTGCTTAAAAGTGCAAACAAGATTGATCGGTTTGCGCTGATTCTGCTGGTTGCGGCTTTAGCCGCTTGCGGTTCAACGAGTAACATTAAAAGCGATAAACCTGAAGATGTGCATTTGCAGCTGGGCGTACGCTATTTAAGTATGAATAAGCTGGAGTTGGCCCGGGAGAACTTGCTGGAAGCAATAAAAAACAATTCGGATAATCCGCAGGCGCATAACGCGTTGGCTTTTTTGTATGAAAAATTAAATCAGCCCGATAAAGCTAAGGATCATTACGAGACGGCGCTGGATTTGGCGCCCGATGATTTGGGCGTAAAAAATAATTTCGGTCGTTTTCTTTGTGAACATAAAGAATTTGAAGAAGGCCTAGACTTATTATCTGAAGCGAGTTCAAATCCTTTAAACGATAGGCAATGGCTGGCATTAACGAATGCCGGGCGATGCAAGCTGGGCATGGGACAAAAACAACAGGCCGAGACCTACTTCAGGCAAGCACTTCAGCTTAATAACGCTTACTCCCCAGCATTGTCGGAAATGCAGAAAATTGCTTATGAAAAAGGCGATCTTTGGGCGGCAAAAGGTTTCTTGCAACGCTATCTGGGCGTTGCGGCTCATACACCTGAAACCTTATGGTTTGCTATGTTAACCGAACGAGCGTTAGGCAGTCGAGAGCTTGCCACAGAGTATAAAAATTTATTGTTAGAAAAATTTCCGCTTTCAAATGAAGCAAAAAAAATCTCAGCGGTTAGTAATTTTTAACCCCGATAGAAACCTCTTTTAAATATGGCAAATAATATTCAAGCAATTCGCGGGATGCACGATGTTCTTCCCGAGCAGACGCCGCTTTGGCAGTCTGCGGAACAGAGCATTCGAGAGGTGCTCGGCGCCTATGGCTACAGTGAGATTCGGTTACCGATTGTCGAAAAAACCGAGCTTTTCAAGCGTTCTATCGGCGAGGTGACTGATATTGTCGAAAAAGAAATGTATACGTTTGAGGATCGGAACGGCGACTCGTTAACTTTACGTCCTGAAGGTACCGCCGGTTGTCTTAGAGCTTGCCTTGAGCACGGTTTGCTACATAATCAGGTACACCGGTTATGGTACTACGGCCCCATGTATCGACATGAGCGTCCGCAAAAGGGCCGTTATCGCCAGTTTTTTCAACTGGGTGTTGAAACCTATGGTATGGCTGGTCCTGATATTGACGCGGAATTGATCTTGATTATGGATCGGTTATGGAAAAAGCTGGGCATTCGCGATAAGGTCCGTTTACAACTTAATTCTTTAGGTACGATTGCCGAGCGTATTGTTTACCGGGAAAGTTTGGTCAGCTATTTTCAAGGCCACCTTGATCAATTGGATGAAGACAGTTTGCGTCGGCTAAAGACCAATCCGCTTCGAATCCTGGACACCAAAAATCCAGAGATGCGGGAGGTGGTTGCCAATGCCCCCGAATTGTCCGATTATCTAAACGATGAAAGTCGTCAGCATTTTAATGCGATAACCACAATATTGGATGATCTGGGTATCGGCTACGAGCTCAATTCCCGATTGGTGCGCGGCCTGGATTATTACAGCAAGACTGTATTCGAATGGGTCACCGACGAACTGGGTTCGCAAGGCACCGTGTGCGCAGGCGGGCGCTATGACGGATTAATAGAGCAGTTGGGCGGTAAGCCCAATCATGCCGTTGGTTTTGCAATGGGTATGGAGCGCTTGTTGGCTTTGATGGAAACGCTGGATAATGTACAGCTTGCCAGTCCTGTTGATGTGTATATGATCCGGGTTGGCGAAATAGCGGAGCAAGAAGGCATGCGTTTTGCCGAAACCATCAGGAACGAAATTCCCGGCCTGAAATTGCAGGTGAATTGCGGCGGCGGCAGTTTTAAAAGCCAATTCAAAAAAGCCGATAAAAGCGGTGCTGAATTTGCGATCATTTTGGGCGACGATGAAGTGAGTCGTGGCGAGGTTAGTGTCAAACCGCTACGCGATAATGAGCAACAGCAGCAGAATATGTCACAGCAACAGATCATTGAGTTTTTACAAACGCAGGTTAGTTAATCACCACGGAGGCACGAAGAACACGAAGTTTTTATTCTATTTTTCTTCGTGAACTTCGTGTCTTCGTGGTGAAATATATTTTTAAATAATTAAACAAGAGAAAAAACAAGTGGAAATGTACCAAACAGAAGAAGAACAGGTTGAAGCCTTAAAAAGATGGTGGAAAGAAAACTCAACCTCCGTCGTCGTCGGCTTAGTCATGGGTATCGTCATCATTCTGGGCTGGAATTACTGGCAGGATCATAAAAAAACACAAGCAGCGCAAGCTTCTGCAACCTACGATCAACTACTGAAAGCATTAGATGAAGACAAAAAAGAATCTGTAGATAAATTGGCCGGACACTTGCAAGAGCAGTTTAAAGGCACTGAATACGCGGCATTCAGCGGTTTATTCGAAGCCAAGCTAAAGTCCCAGCAAGGCGATCTGGCGGCGGCAAAGCAGATTTTGAAAACTATTTCGGCAGCGCCGGATAAACAGTTAAGCAATATCGCCAAGATAAGACTGGTGCGCTTAATGCTGGCTACCGGTGAATATGAGCAAGGTTTGCAGGTCATCAACGAGGTGGATGCAAAAGAAGCATCAGGCTATTCAGCCAGCTATGACGAATTAGTCGGCGATTTATACGTCGCCTTGGATCGGTTGGACGAGGCACGTACGTCGTACCAAAATGCTTTAAGAAATGGACAGCCGTCACCCTTGTTACAGTTCAAAATCGATGATTTGACCGCTCAAGAAAAGTTAGAACCTCAAAAATAATGAGTAACTATTCAACCTATACGGCTCAGGCGAAGGGCCAAAAGAAAAAGGCCAAAGGCTTTCTCGCTTTATGTCTTGTGCCTTATGCCTTTTTTGCTTTCACCTTGTTAACAGGTTGCGCGGCTGTTGATACAGTGGGCGAATCTGTTTCGGGAATTAAGGATTACTTTCTCGGCGGTGAAGATAATGCCGATCCACCCAGTCCGTTGGTTGAGTATGCGCCTGAAGTTAAGCCGGAAGTCATCGGGAAAGATACGGTCGGCGTAGGTGCTGACGAGCAATCCTTAAGACTGATTCCGGTCATCGGCACCGG
>CAZJOY010000253.1:3390-6063 GCA_964547705.1 uncultured Methylobacter sp.
AATAGGGGCGGCGGATCGGGAAGGATTAGTACAGGCCAGAAGCCCGACGACCGGTAATTTAGTCTGGGAAACCGAAACCGATGTGCATTTTTCCGGTGGGCCGGGTCTCGGCGCCGGCACCGTGATTTTGGGTTCCAGCAATGCCGAAGTCGTTGCCTTAGACATTGAAACCGGTGCATTATTGTGGAAATCGACGGTTTCCAGTGAAGTGCTTTCGGTGCCGGTTGTTGCCAATGGTATTGTTATCGTTCGTACTACCGATGGTTCCGTCGTGGCGCTTGACGAAAAAACCGGCGGCAAGCGTTGGAGTTATGAGCGCACGGTTCCGGCCTTAAGTTTACGCGGAACCGGATCCCCATTAATTGATGAGGGTAACGTGATTGGCGGTTACGATAACGGCAAAATAATGGCCTTGCGTTTGACTGATGGCAAATATGTATGGGAAACCAGCATTGCCATTCCTAAAGGACGTTCTGAAATTGAACGGCTGGTTGATTTGGATGTCGATCCTATCGTCATTAACGGTGTGATTTATATTGCCAGTTACCAGAGCGGAATTGCAGCTATTTCGGAATCGGATGGCGATATATTGTGGCGCAATGAAACCATTTCGTCGCATTCAGGTTTAAGTAATGACTATCGATATTTATACCTGACAAATTCGGAAAGTCATGTCATGCAGTTAGATCAGCGTAGTGGCGCGGGTCTATGGAAGCAAAAAGATTTACATCAAAGAAGACTAACTGCTCCTGCCGCTTATGAAAATTATGTCGTAGCCGGAGATTTTGAAGGTTATGTGCATTGGTTATCCAACATCGACGGCAGGCAAATGGGCCGGATACAAATAACTGAAGGCCCAATCGATGCCAAGCCTATCGTGGTAGATAATACCGTTTATGTTTATGCAAAAGACGGCACGCTTGCCGCTTTAAAAGTTCAATAAAGTTAACCGTTATAAATACTGTCCCTAGTGGTACGGATGACATAGACTGGGCGGGTTTAAGTGCTAAGTTTGTTATCCGTATTCCATCTTTCTAATTCTGAGTTGATATGTTACCTGTAATAGCCCTAGTAGGGCGGCCCAATGTGGGCAAGTCCACATTATTCAATTATTTAACACGCAGCCGCGATGCACTGGTTGCGGATTTTTCAGGCTTAACCCGTGACCGGCAATATGGCCGGGTGAAGTTGGGTGAGCGCCCCTGCCTGGTCGTCGACACCGGCGGTATAGCCGATGATGCCGAAGGCATAGAAAGTTTTGCCAGAAAGCAGGTGCAGGTCGCGTTGGAAGAGGCGGATATCGTGTTCTTCATGGTAGATGCGAGAGAAGGGCTTAGCGCTTCCGACAAGGTCATTGCCGACACCCTGAGAAAACTAAATAAACCTGTCATATTGGTTACCAACAAGGTTGACGGTATTGATGCCACTGTTGCAGGATCGGATTTCTATTCGTTGGCATTGGGCGAGCCGGTGCATATCTCCGCGTCCCATGGCCGTGGGATACCTGAGTTACTGGAAAAAGTGAACCAACTATTGCCGCCGGATAAAGGCGAAGTTGAAGAGGCTCCAGGTGGAATCGGTATCGCGGTGGTCGGGCGGCCGAATGTCGGCAAATCGACCTTGGTAAACCGCTTGTTGGGCGAAGAGCGGGTTATCGTATTCGATGAACCGGGCACCACGCGCGACAGTATTTATATTCCTTTTGAACGCAACGGCAAAAAGTTCACCCTGATCGATACTGCCGGAATGCGCAGACGCTCAAAAATAGCCGAAACCATCGAAAAATTCAGCGTTATCAAATCGCTGCAAGCCATTGAAAAAGCTAATGTCGTGATCTATTTGATCGATGCGCGGGAAGGCGTCACCGACCAGGATGCGCATTTATTAGGCTTGGTATTGGAAGCCGGAAGAGCCCTGATTATCGGCCTGAACAAATGGGACGGCATCAGCGCCGACCAAAAGGCAACGATTCATCGGCAACTCGATGTCAAACTGTCTTTTCTTGAGTTTGCCGAAAAACACCCTATTTCTGCACTGCATGGCAGCGGCGTCGGTAAAATGTTCGATGTCGTACAGCAATTGTATCAAGCGGCGATGCTCGACATGTCCACACCGGTGCTGACCCGAATTCTGAAAGAAGCCACGACCGCGCATCAACCGCCGATAGTGAATAGCCGCCGTATCAAGCTGAAATATGCGCATCAGGGCGGCCGGAACCCGCCGATCGTGGTGATTCACGGCGTGCAAACCGACGCATTGCCCGAGTCTTATAAACGCTACTTGATGAACTACTACCGGGATAAAATGGGCTTGGTCGGTACGCCGATACGGTTAGTATTCAAGTCACCCGCCAATCCATTCCATGGGCAAAAGAACAAGCTGACTGAGTGGCAGGTGAAAAAGAAAGAACGCTTGATGAAGCGGGTGAAGAGCAAGCAGAGGGATTAATAATAAGGCACAAGGTAAAAGGCGAAAGGTGCAAGTCCACCCTAACTTGGCTTAAGCAGGCGTAGGCCGGAATAAGGCCACCCAAGCGTAGCGCGAGGTAGCGTTTCCGGCTGATTACGGAGAGGTTTGCCGGAAACGGCTGTTTTCGCTACCGCTCAAACCGCCTTATTCCGGCCTACGACTCGACTTTGCAAAGCGTCGTTTGTCATTAAATCAACACTATAG
>CAZJOY010000254.1:0-6022 GCA_964547705.1 uncultured Methylobacter sp.
CAAGGCGTTCGACGTCGTTTTGAGCATCAGCATCGTACTCAGCGTGATTGTGATCATGCTCGACAGCGTGGAAGCGTTCCGGAAACAGCATGAGCAAGCCTTGAATACCATTGAATGGCTATTCACGCTGCTATTCACACTGGAGTACGGCTTGCGTTTGATCAGCGTTCGCAAACCCTGGCAGTATTTCAAGAGCTTCTTCGGCCTAGTCGATTTGGTGTCAGTACTACCCAGCTACCTGATCCTGCTTTTTCCTTACGCGCAGCCCATGCTCGTAATACGCATACTGCGGCTGCTGCGGGTTTTCCGTATTCTCAAACTGTCTGCCTACATGGACGAAGCCGAGATCATGCTGACGGCATTGAGCAAAAGCACCCGTAAAATCATGGTGTTTCTTTATGCGGTACTGATGCTCGTGATTGTGTTCGGCTCGCTGATGTATGTCGTAGAAAGCCGGGAAGCCGGCTTTACCAGCATTCCAAAGTCTGTCTACTGGGCCATCGTGACGCTGACGACGGTCGGCTATGGCGATATCTCCCCGCAAACCCCGCTGGGCCAACTGCTCGCTTCGACAATCATGATCATGGGCTACGGCATTATCGCCGTGCCGACCGGCATCTATAGCGCCGAGTTGATCAGGACTCATTCGGAGAAATCAGTCAGGAATGACGCCTGTCCCGGTTGCGGCCGGACAGGGCATGACTTTGATGCGGATTTTTGCAAATACTGCGGCCATGACTTGGAAGATTAGATGGGCTTCGGCTAAAGCCTGTCGGCAACTTCTCCTACGTCGCCTATTACAGACGCTAATGATCTTAAAGAGAGAACTCGGAAAACACACGGATGCGACGGACTGACACACGCCTTGGAGGCTGTGAAAGTATTCGTTTTAGAACAACATAAAGAGTTCACCACGAAGTCACGAAGGACACGAATTTTTTCAAGCTATTAAATTGAAAATAATTATTTTCTCTGTATTCTTCGTGACTTCGGGGTGAATAGGCTTTTAAACCGATTTGGATAATACTTTCACAGTCTCCAAGGCCGGGCTCCGGCCTTGGCTGAACGCAACGGCCTATTTCCTCTTTATTTGATGAGTTTCAATGCCGGCAAAGCCACGGGCAAAATAGACGTTGTTATCGTCCATCGCGATGTCCTGCGCCGCCGGACAATTGTCAAACGTATCCAGCAACACCGGGACCAGAGAAGTCATGTCATACAAGCGGCAAGCGGACGACCATGATGGAAATGTGCTGATAGACGTAGACGTAGTAATAGCCCCAAAAGCAATGGCTGTATCCGCGTAATAGATTGGATAAAAGCCGGCTCCCACCAACACCAGTCCGTTATCCGATGCCGCCAGTGGCCGCGGCCATTCATCGAAAGTCCATTCGCCGCTCGGGGTCAGTGCTTCGCCATCAACACGAAACGCATGAAGCTTATTACCGCTATTAGCCGATTCGACCTTAGCTCCGCTATATATGACCCCACTACCGCAGGATATATACAACGTATCGCCTTGCAACAAGGTATTGCTATAAGCGGGACAAGGCAAAGTCAGGCTGTCACGCAGGCTGGCATTGCCTTTGGCGTCCAATGTTAACAGATCGATGCGCAACGGCTCCGTATCGGTGCCGTTTTCGCTGACCAACAAGCCTCCGGCCGAAGCAAATCCTATCGGTTGCCCCGGTATATTGTAATTGGCCAGGAACTTCATACCGTCCGCCGCAGCTTGCCATCCTTGTAATGTCCATGATAAATACCCGGCATTACCGGTTTTGTCCGGCGAAGCCAACTGGCTGTCGATCGCTTTAACATCCTGCCAAGTCGAATTGCTGATATAAAAACGGTCGCCATAAGCGAAAGCCTGGCCGTAAACACTGTTTTTATCGTCAGTCGGAGCCAGCGTGGTCAGCAATTCGCCGCGCGCTCTATCCAACACGCCTAATGTAAAAGGTTGCCAACGAAAGAAAAACACATGGCTGTCAGTGGCAGAGATCTGGTTATAGTTATGATCCAAATCCCATTTCCTTTCAGCTTCGTCCGGGTTGGCGGTTTTTTGCCGATACAGGCGGTAATAGCCTTGGTTGCCGAAGCCGCCTGACCATAATTCACCATCGTCAAGATACAGCCAACTCACATTACGCGCCAATTCCACTTGCCCCAATATTTGGGGAACGCCATTGCTGCGGCCTACCGTCAGGAACGATTGGTTACCCAATACGCCCCACAGTTCGGAACTCAACGCAACGCTACGCTCGGCTTGAGTACTCAGTTTGAGTTGTCCGCCGTCTTTCGGAACGCCGGAAGCAAAATCGACCCATTGCAAATAACTGCCCGGCGTGTTGCCCCATGCTTCAACCGGTAATAAAGCATATTGTTTTTCCCAGTCCAATAATAATGCGCGCTCGTCACTCAGGGCCTGCGACCAGGAATAGGCCGAGCCATCGGTCACTGCGGTGAATCGCCCCAATAATCCGGGCGAGGCCGGAACGGAAACATCGAACAGGCTGGCCGCGACTCGTCTTGCCCAGATTTCACTACCCGAAGGTTGATCGTCAACACCGAGTCCAAAAACGCGGTCGCCATGAACAAACAACTTTTCCGACCAACCGGGTACTTGCAGCTCGCCGAGAATGACCGGTTTGGTTGGGTCGCTAAGCCCGATAACCCATAAAGGATCTTTGCGTTCATAAGTCACCACATAAGCAAAATTTTCCGCAAAGCGCGTCGCGAACAGCGCTTCTTTCGGAGCAATGCCGCCAACCGTTCCCAGTTGAGCCAGACCGGCATTCAGGTCGTATACGCTCAGAACGCTGCCGCTATTGGCGTCGGCGGCGCTGTAAACTACGCGCAGTTGGTTGCCGTTGACATCAAGATGAAACTCCGACGGCACTCGGCCGGGCAGATTGATTTGCGGTAATGCCCGCAAGGGCTGCGTCGGCTCACGCAGATCGAAAACGCGCAATTCAGTGTTCGTCCAATTGCCGGGGATGCCCCCTGTAATCACTAAATAATCCGCAAATAGCGCAACATGGGGATCATAGGCGTTCCAGGCTTGGTTCGAGCGCTCGCTGAGCTGACCGTTAGCATCAATAACCAAGGCCTGCACGACTAAACGCAGTTCGGGATCATACTGCGTACTGACCGTGTAGATCACATCGCCCCGGCGCCTGGATTCTAAAAATTGGCCCGATAGTTTGAACGTGCTGATTTCGCTCTGGCTACCGTCGCTGTTTTCGCGAAATACGCTTATTTGCGCGCCAGCCGAAGTTGCCGAATTCAGCAATACCAGATGATATTGGCCTAAGGTATAGATTTCTTTTGGGAAACCGGATAAAGCCGTGGAAGAAACCAATTGCGGCGCTGTTGTATTGGCCGTCTCGATGATTTGCAGACGTTGGGCCTGGGCGTTGGCATAAAATAAACGAGTGCCCTCAAGATGAAACACGTCGGGCTTTTCTATAGTGGGCGTTGTTTTCGTTCCTGACGCATCCGTTGTCATAGCGGCAGTTATAAAATAAATAGGGTTATTGGTCAAGAAAAAACGTTGTCCCGGCAATCTGGCAGTAGCGGCCAGCGCATTCAGCGGCAATAAGCTTGAAGCTTGCCAACGCTTCCAGTCCAAAGGATCGGCGCCGTTAGGCGTTGCTACCCAGGCTAAAAAGCAACGATGCTGTGCAGGGCATTCGGATGGTAAAAAAGTGACCGGCTGCGATGAAAACGGGGCCAAATCTTTACCAGTCAACCCAGGCACCAAGCCATTTTGCCAGCCTAAAGCCGGTATCCAGCTACGGTATCCGGTTTCTGTTTTATCGTCCAGATCCAGCCAAGCCAGATAAACATCGACTTTGCTCAATGAGGTATCGTTTTCCAAACTGACGGCGGCGGCAGCGCTCGGCGCATCGGTTTGTACCGTTACGTTCCAGGCATAGGCCGCATGATTGCTAAGCAACATCACAAGCAAAGCAGCGCAATATTTGGATAGCACAGCTGGCCGGAGCGGCGAGCGATTATCGTCTTTAACCCCGTCATCAACGACTTCGCCGGAAGCAAATGGCGATATTTTGCACAGATGAATATGCCACGAATCAGTTTCTTTGCCGTAATTCAACGTCATGGTTTAAATCTCCGATCTGGATGTTTTATTTCAAAGCAATACTTTGATCTGTTTAATGAGAAGACCAGCAGCTTTTTTAATGCTGACTTAGGTTAGTAACTTTAAAAGTGATGGTGCCGGATGCGGCCTGCTGCTGATAATATACCGGTTTTCTCAAGCACGATAAAATTCTCATTTTCCAGTACTTCCAAAGCCGTGTATATCCGTTTAAGGCACTTTTAACTGCCGGTTGAGACTATAAACCTTGGCAACTGCTTATCCTGGTGTATTTACCAATTCTGAAAAAATACGCTCTGTTGTAACACACTAAATCAGTTGACAATAGTTAGTTAAGATGGGCTTCGGCTAATGCCTCCACCCATCTTAACGGGAAACCTAAACCGCTTTCTTAATCCGTTCCATGGCTTTTTGCAGATTCGCCATGCTGGTGGCTATCGAAATCCGGATATGCCCCGGCGTACCGAATGCCGAACCCGGCACCAGCGCAACACCGGCTTGCTCGATCAGGTATTCGGAAAAAGCGAGATCGTCGGCTATGTTGTCCAATCTGGCAAGCAGCTTTTCGACATTAGGGAATACGTAAAACGTACCGTCGGTTTCCATGCACTCGACGCCGTCGATGCTGTTCAATTCGGCAACGACATAATCGTGACGCTTTTTGAATTCGGCGCACATATCGTCGATAAAGCCTTGGTCGCCGGTCAACGCGGCTTCGGCGGCATGTTGCGAAATCGAGGTTGGATTGGAAGTGCTTTGCGACTGGATCGTCGTCATCGCTTCGATCAAATCCGCAGGGCCCGCGGCATAACCGATACGCCAGCCGGTCATCGAATAGGCTTTGGACACGCCGTTCATGACCACGGTGCGGTCGTACAGATCGGGATGCGCATTCAGGATATTCACGAACGTGCCTTTTTCCCACAGCGTATGCTCGTACATATCGTCGGTGGCGATGATGATATTCGGGAAATCCTTCAGCACGTCGCCCAGCGCTTTTAGCTCTTCCAGGCTATAAGCGATGCCGGACGGGTTCGACGGACTGTTGATGAAGATCAGGCGGGTTTTATCGGTGATTGCCGCGCGCAATTGTTCCGGCGTGATTTTAAAACGTTGCGCCTGGGTGGTTTCGATAATCACCGGCACGCCATCGGCCAACAGCACCATGTCAGGGTATGACACCCAGTACGGCGCCGGAATAATCACTTCATCGCCCGGATTCAACAGGGCCTGGGCCAAGTTGTACGAGCTTTGCTTGCCGCCGCAGGAAACCAGAATTTGCTTGGCTTCGTAATCAAGACCGTTATCGTTCTTGTACTTCGCGATGATCGCTTTTTTCAGGCTGGCGATGCCGTCTACCGCAGTGTATTTGGTTTGGCCGCTTTCAATCGCTTTAATGCCTGCCGCCTTAATATGATCCGGGGTATCAAAATCCGGCTCACCGGCGCCAAGGCCGACAATGTCTTTACCCGCAGCACGCATTTGCGCCGCCCTGGCGGTAATCGCCAAAGTCGGTGATGGTTTAACTGCCTGGACTCTGTTAGAAAGTTTGATGCTCATGTTTCCCCGTGTAAAATCAATGTCAAAGGTGAAGCGAATTATACCCTATGTATAATGGCTTACTAACAATCCGGCGTTAATAGTTTATTATTCACCACGAAGGACACGAAGAAATAAAACTTCGTGTCCTTCGTGTCTTCGTGGTGATAATCCTTTAAGTTTTTTAACCAATTTTTGTGAATTACCTCGGTTTCACGCCCCGCTGCGGTAATGCAGCTAGTGACGCTCCGGCATGGGAACGATTAAAGTAGTTATGTTCATTGAGAAATCCAAGTGAAAAAGAAGTTCAAACTCCACAGCCGATTCCAGCCTGCCGGTGACCAGCCTACCGCGATACAAGCCCTG
>CAZJOY010000255.1:0-5997 GCA_964547705.1 uncultured Methylobacter sp.
AATATTTTCGGGCGTTTCGTGCCTTTCGTGCCTTTCGTGCCTTTCGTGTATTTCGTGGACTACGCTTTTTTATCGTCTGTACGCGTAACATCAGTTACTCAGTAAAGCCAGCATTTCCTCCCGGCTGATGACCTCTTTCTCTTGTAAAAAATTGGCCAGTTTTTCCAGCCCTTCCCTGTTTGCAATGATGATGCCTCGCGCACGCGTTTCGGCTTCTTCAACCAGCGCCATGACTTCAGTATCAAGAAGGCGGGCCGTCTCATCGGAATAATTGCGATAGTCCGCGATTTCGGTTTCCAAATATTGGAGCTGCTGGCGCTTGCCGTAAGTCAAGGCGCCCATTTTCTTGCTCATGCCCAAACTGCAAACCATGTTTCGGGCAATTTCGCTGACTTTTTCCAGATCATTCTGGGCACCGGTTGAGATGTTGCCGAATATCACCGACTCCGCCATACGCCCGCCCAGCAAAATAGCCATTTGGTCTTTCAGTTCATCTTCGGTCGACAAGAATTTTTCTTCGGTCGGCAATTGCAAGGTAAAACCCAGCGCAGTCGTGCCGCGGGAAATGATCGATATTTTATGCACCGGCTGGCCGGTCGGCACATGCTCGGCGATTATCGCGTGCCCTGACTCATGGAACGCAACCCGGCGCTTTTCATCGGGGGTTAAAACACGGTTCTTTTTTTCCGGCCCGGCCAATATCCGGTCGATAGCCGCCTCGAAGTCTTCTTTTTCGACTTTATCATGATTGACCCGGGTCGCCATAATCGCCGCTTCATTGGCTATGTTGGCAAGGTCTGCCCCAACCAGGCCCGGCGTACGCTTGGCAACGACTGCCAGATCGATGTCGTCAGCCAGCTTTAGTCCTTTGGTATGCAATTTAAGAATCTCGATGCGATCCCGCAAATCCGGCTTATCGACCACTATCTGGCGATCGAAACGGCCGGAACGCAACAACGCCTTATCAAGCACTTCAGGCCGGTTGGTTGCCGCCATCACGACGACACCGACTGAGGTGTCGAAGCCATCCATTTCGGTCAGCAGCTGGTTCAAGGTCTGTTCGCGTTCATCGTGACCGCCGATCATCACAGGACCGGCCCGTGAACGGCCGATCGCATCAAGCTCGTCGATGAATATGATACAGGGCGCTTTATTGCGCGCCTGTACAAAAAGCTCACGCACTCGGGCTGCGCCGACACCGACGAACAACTCGATAAATTCGGAACCGCTGATGTTAAAGAACGGCACTTGCGCTTCCCCTGAAACGGCACGCGCCAGCAGGGTTTTTCCGGTTCCGGGCGGCCCTACCAGCAATACGCCTTTGGGCATGCGTCCGCCTAATCGTTGGATTTTATCCGGCGATCTTAGAAAGTCGATAGACTCTCTAAGTTCCTGCTTGGCGCTGTCGGCACCGGCCACGTCATCAAAGGTAATCTTGGCTTGGGTATCCTGATGAATGTGAATTTTATCGCCCAAGTTCAGGAAAGACTGCGCGCCGCCGGCCGCACTGCGGCGCATGACCCATGACCAAACAAATACCAGGATCACCATCGGGATAATCCAGTTGAAAAACAGGTTGGTTAACCAGTTGTCGCTGCTTCTGACGACAAAATCAACCTTATTTTGCTCGAGCATTTGTGCAAGATCGTTTTGCCAAAGCGGAATCGTCATGAAACTTTTTTCCGGCTTTTGCGCATCGCCCGATTTGATCGCACCGGTAATATAACGCTCAGTGACGACTGCCTTGTCGATTTTTCCTTCCTTGACCAGTTTGATAAACTGGCTGAACGGAATTTCATCGCGTTTCACTTCCTGAACATTATTAATAAACGTCAGCAACAGAATGAACATCAACGCATAGAAAAAAATCTTTCTTTGCTTGGCAGCGGCGCTATCCTGATCGGGCGGCTTGTTAACCTCCTTCTCCGGCTTTTGTTTGGATAAAAAATTTAAACCATTCATCAGTAAGTTCTTCAGGTAGGTGAAAAAATTACCCAACAATGTGAGCACCGTTTTGACAATGTCATTCTTTGAATCAGCCATTCAGATAAGACCTTGCTTTGATTCTCCGATTTTGAAAGTGATCTACCGATTCATCGAGCATTGATACTATCTCTTCACATTCGATAATATTTTTGTCGTCGGCCAGAATGTGATCGGCCAGTTTGGTAATCGCCGCCCAGTTTGCGTCGTTATTTACAAAGTCAAACGCGACGCTAAACAATTCATCCAGCTTTTCATCTCTTTGCTGTTTATCGGCAGAGAAACTTTGTAAATATTCATTAGCCAAGGCAAGATCGGAACTGCCGCCATAGTTTTTTAATGCTTTCAGGTGGACTAATTGATTGTTAAATAGTTCACCGTCAGCTTCGGCCACATGTTTAGCTTCAGCCAATGGGCCAACCAGCAAATTAATAACATCCGCCTCAAAAGCCACCGTATAGTCCTTTACCAATTGCTCCATTGCGTCGTTATGCTCGTTACGCACCAAGCTCTCAACGGAAAGTGGCAATGATTGAATTAACCGCCCTCCTTCTACTCGTGCAATGCAGTCGTCATGAGTTGTTTGATAAGCCATGATGTCGGCATCTGTTACACGTCCCATCTCCTTGAAAATAATTTTGAAAAAAACCGGGGGCAATTGTCTGGCTTTGTTATTTAAATGAATGCCCGCCGCATGCCCTGCCTCATGAAAAGCAACGCGGTTTTTATGGTCTACTAATTTATCCGGATTGAAAATATCAATTATCTTATTTCGTTTCATATTCAACACCATAGCTTTTACGTCAACATATTCTGTGATTTATAAAGTTATTCAACATCCTGAAACCAATAGAAATACTGATTTTTTATTTCCGATTCGGCTTCCAGCCAATCTTCCTTTTCATGCCCACCTACAAAGCCCCTTTTTTCGGCTTTGCCGTAAGCCCGTTCTGCAATCATTTTTTGAATTTTCTCCTTATCAATAGCCCCCTCACCTGAGGAGTTTTGCGCTAAATTAAAATCAACCACAACCTCACCTCGTGCACATTCCAAAGGAATATTTACATGTTTCATTCTAGGGAGAAAGGGAGGGTGGAACAATTGGTATAACTACTTAGCAGGTAAGTTTAACGCCAAGGTTGAGCTTGTGTAATTCGTATAAATACTTATATTTATTATAAATTTTCAGAAACACATACAATTCGCAAGCCTAAAGAACATCATCGCGTATCAGTTTTCGAAAAATGTTTGACTGAGATAAAACCGGAGAGCTATATAAATAGCCTTGTCCGCCATCGCAACCTAAATCGATCAACCGTTCTTGTTGGGCTTTCGATTCAACTCCTATGGCAATAACCTGCAAATGTAAACCATGACCCAAGGCTATCAACGCACGAATAATGTCTTCATCATTAACGTCATCCAGCACATCAGCGACAAATGAACTGTTAATTTTCAATTTTTTTACAGGAATACGTTTTAAGTTGTTAAACGAAAAACAGCCCACACCAAAATCATCAATCGTCAGATCGATTCCTAATGCCACCAACTTGTTCAGCGCCTTTATCGTTTGCTCAGAGTTATCCATAAAGCCGCTACCGGTCAGTTCCAACTCAAGATAAGACGGATCCAGACCGGTCGAACTTAATATGCGTTCAACCGCAGCAACAAAATCGGAGCGTAAAAACTGAATAGCAGAGACATTGACGATCATTTTATTGACGCGTAAATCCTCCTCCAGCCACCGGACCATCTGTATGCAGGCGTGTTGTAACGCCCATTCGCCAAGCGCTACGATAAACCCGCTTTCCTCGGCTATGCTTATAAACTGCTTGGGCGGTATCAATCCCATCGTTGGGTGCATCCAACGTACCGAAGACTCAACACCTATAAGTTTCCCGGTTTTAAGACAAACCTGCGGCTGGTAATACAAGACCAATTCATGCCGCTCGATCGACTGGCGTAATGCGCATTCCATCGACATTTTCTCAAACGCTTCGGTGGTTAATTCCAAACTGTAATATTGAAAGTTATTCCGCCCTTCTTTCTTAGCCCGGTACATCGCCGCATCGGCATTTTTAATTAACGTCTCCGTATCGCTCCCATCTTGCGGAAACAGGCTGATTCCCACGCTGGTCGATGCTTTCAAACGGTATCCTTTTATATAAACCGGGGCGTTAAAAGTCTCGATCAGCTTCCGTGCAAGCTTGGCAGGGTTTTTAGTGTTGGGAATATTTTCCATAAACACGACAAACTCATCGCCGGCATAACGTGAAACGGTGTCTTCTTTCCTGACCAAGTTTTTAATGCGTTTTGCTACTTCTCGTAATAATCCATCGCCAACCGCATGACCATAGGTATCGTTAATGCCTTTGAAACGATCAAGATCAAGAAATAATACGGCAGCTTGCGAGCCTTCCCGGAGTGCATTTTGCAATGAATGATCAATACGATCTTTCAATAGCAGCCGGTTCGGCAATCTGGTTAATGGATCATGGTAAGCCAGGAAACCCAGATGATCCTGGGCTTTCTTAAAATGCGTAATATCCATAAACACATGAACATAATGAACCACATCTCCGTTCGAATCCTTTACTTCGTTAACGGTAGTCCATGTTGGAAAGTCCGTATTGCTCTTGTGACGACGCCAGACTTCACCTTGCCAGTTATTGACTGCCCTGGTGAAATCGCTTAATTCGTCAGCCATTTTTAAGCTGTTTTTCTTCGATTGTAGAAAGTGAGCCTCTTTCCCGTAAACATCCTGCTGAGTAAAACCGGTTAGCTCTGTAAATGCTTCGTTAATCGAAACTATCTTTCTGTCTTTATCGGTAACAAATATGCCCTCCCCGATATTATTAAAAATCACCGACGCCATACTCAGTTTGCCTTCGGACTGCTTTTGCCGGGTAATATCCGTTAGCGTCATTAACACCTGATGAGGGCGACTCTCTCCCATCCTGAATTCGGGCACTGAATTAACAACAACCCAAAGATAACTTTGCCGTTCCGAGTTAAACACTCCCATAACGACGCCTTCTACAGGCTTGCCGGTGCGCAAAGCCAACACTGAAGGATGCTGCTCTTCCAGCAAAGCCGAACCATCTTCGTTGATAAATTTAACGCAAGAATCAATAAACCTGCGCCCTATAATAACGTCGCGCGGAAGACCGAGAAGTTGCTCGGCGGCCTGATTGACAGCCATTACAATATTCGTCGCATCCAGATAAATAACACTCTGATCGATATTTTCGAACAAGCTGCGATACTTGGCCTCGCTGACTCTTAAGGTATCGATGGCCAGACTGCGGTTCGTTAATTGAGGCATAATAGGAAAAAACGAACTAAATACTCCCTGATATTTCTGAAATTTCTCGAACATTGCATTTCTACTCCTTGGATAACAAAAATATCCAACATTTGATTGGGTAATCTTTAAGAATTAAGTAATCTTTTAAGAAGTACTCAGGTGGTAGCTTGCAATAAATAAAGATACCGTAGACCGAACCCCACGCAGGGGCTTCATTAAAGAAAAAAAACTATCTCGGCAAAAAGACTCGAAAAATATAAAATGATTTAACATAAAGACTACAGTTTGTCTGAGCCGCCTCCTTTCTGTGGCTTACTTTTTTTGCAAAAACAATCTATTCCTGGGTCTTATTTTCGCACCAACAAAAAAATCCGAGTTTCTATGTTCTGTATAAGCATTTTTCTTTGATTTGATTTTCGCTTCCTTGTAATATTCAAATTCATCATTCATAAACTGCTTTTCCTTTAGCTCAACATCAATCCCGGAAATCTTGTATTGCCAGCTTTTACCCAACTGTTGCATTTCATCTTCTAAGTTAATTGTTGCCATATCATTCTCCGGACTTTCCCGTATTGGTCGGTACAAATTGACTAGAATCCGGCAGTCTTTATTACAATTGTCTTAGTTAAAAAAACTAATGGTAATTGTTAGTTATCGATAAAGCTGAGTTGAGCAGCTTGTCTGCTCAAACGAAACTTATGCCCTTT
>CAZJOY010000256.1:0-5977 GCA_964547705.1 uncultured Methylobacter sp.
CAATAAAGAAACCGGCATTAACGAGCAAGGCTTGCGTTATGTCAAAGAAACGCTGGAATACGATGAACACCAAATCAGCCAGATTCTACATCAGGCTTTCAAGCTTGCCAGCAAGCGCAAGAAAGTGCTGCACAACATCCATAAAAGCAATGTGTTGAAATCCAGCGTGTTGTGGAATGAAATACTCGATGAAGTGGCTAAAGAATACCCGGACGTGGAAATCATTCACCAGCTGGTCGACTCGGCCGCAACCAACCTGTGTTTAAAGCCTACCCAGTTCGACGTGATGGTCATGGAGAACATGTTCGGCGACATTCTCAGCGATCAAGGCGGCGGTATTTTGGGTTCCTTAGGCCTAATGCCTTCCGCGTGTTTGGGTGATGAAAAAGCCTACTACGAGCCATCACATGGCTCAGCGCCGGATATCGCAGGAAAAAATATCGCCAATCCTTATTCAATGATCGGTTCCGTCGCGATGATGCTGGAAAACAGTTTCGATATGGCTGAAGAAGCCAAAAATGTCTGGGCTGCAATGCAAGGCGTATTTGGCGACGGCTATTCAACTGCCGATCTGTCCAAACCGGGCAGTGGCGTTACAATGATTAGCACCGAAGAGTTCGGTGACAAAGTTGTTGAAAAACTGAGACAGATGCCCAGAGTTTAGTCGGCTTGAATCTATAGTAGAAGTTATAAAACTCTAGGTTTAGATGAGCTATGCTTGGTATCAAAGTTGATCACGTTTTACATAAGCCTTGGCAAAGCTTATCGACATCTTAACATTGAGTTTCCGTGACTGGCCCCATTCGTAGATCGCAGCAAATAATGGTTTTTATAGCCACTTTGCTGCGATCTCGAAAATACTTGATGTTGCTACCGGCTTAATCGCATGTTGATTAGTCTTCTCAAAAGCTTAAAGCTCAATATATTCAAAAAACCGGATTCAGGGCTTCAGTTTTCAAGCCGATGCCTCCCACTCTGAATAGCCCCTTGGAAATTCGCGTATTCACCGGCATAAATTAGCGTTTCTGATGCTACCATGTCCAGAATAGTGAGCTTGACAGTCGTTCGCTGAACATTTTCCAGCATCTGAATAACCTCCTGTCCGCCACATTGAATCATGCCCAATATCGGTGGCTTTTCTTTGGCCAAAGTGGCCCGTCCACGAACTCCTTTTAATCGCTTACGCCGAGCTTTTCAGCCGGTTTTCTGGCAACAATGCCAGAGCGAAGCTATTGCGTCATGCAGTGAGCAGCCGCTCCATTTAGGTCCAGTTCACCGCAATCTGCGCGTTTGATAAGTTCAAGCTATCAACAATACTTGGCGACCTCCCCGGAATCCAATCAGAGCCAACAGTAATATAAAAAATCGGGCGCTGAATCACAAAAACAACTAAAATTACCCATATCAAATAAGGGTATTTCCCATCTTGATTATCCCGGTGATATTGGAAGACAACCTTAGCAATCCCCCTCTAAGCGACAAAAATAACAAGAGACAACGTATGAAAATCAATATGCAGGTAACCAATGAGGAGCATATCCTCACAGAGAGCGACTCCCTCGTTTCCAAGACCGATCTTAAGGGAATGATTACCTACATCAACGACGATTTTCTCAAGGTGAGCGGATTCGCCAAGCACGAGCTGATCGGCGCTCCGCACAGCATCGTGCGCCATCCTGATATGCCGCAAGAAGCGTTTGCCGATATGTGGCAAACCTTGAAACAGCAACGGCCTTGGACCGGACTGGTCAAGAACCGCTGCAAAAACGGAAACTTTTACTGGGTGTTAGCCAATGCCACGCCTTTTTATGAAGAGGATCGCTTAGCCGGTTATATGTCGGTCCGCAGCAAGCCCAGCCGCGAACAAATCATCGCAGCCGATAACACCTACCGGCTGTTTAAGGAAAACAAGGCCGGCAACCTGAAAATCCGGGACGGCAAGATCGTTTCCCCATCCCTCGTGGAAAAACTGAACCTGTTCAAGAACGCAACCATCAAAAGCCGTCTAATCAACATGATTGCCCTGTTGAGCGCATTGATGGTTATCATCGGGGGCCTGGGCTTGCTCGGCATGACTAAGGCCAATGACGGCTTACGTACAGTGTATGAGGATCGCACCGTGCCTATGAACCAGATCTCCACAATCAAGGAGCTCATCTTGACCAACCTGCTGAGAGTTAACGCTGCCTTGGTTGCGCCCGACCTGATCCCAAACAACATCACTGAAGCGGAACGTGACATTGCTGAAATCAATAAGATTTGGGCAGCTTACATGAACACTTATTTAACCCCGACAGAAAAAGACTTGGCAGACAAGTTTACCTCTGATAGAAAACAGTTTGTGGAAGAAGGCTTAAAGCCCGCACTGGCAGCGCTGAAAGCCCATGACCTAGAACTCGCCAATAAGCTTGTCACAAACAAGATTAACCCGCTGTTTAAACCGGCCAGCGAAGATATCAGGCAACTGATGCAGTTACAGGTCGATGTCGCCAAACAGGAATTTGACCTGGCGCAATCCCGCTATATCGACACCCGCAATATTGCCGCCGGCCTGATCGTTCTGGGTCTTCTGTTGGCCTTATGGCTAGGTTTTGACCTGATTCGGGCTATCGTGCAACCGCTTAACACCGCTATCAGCCAATTTGGACATATCGCCCAAGGCCATTACAACAAAACGATCGAAGTTGAACGCCAGGATGAAATCGGCAAAGTTATGGAAGCGCTGAAATCAATGCAGATTAAACTCGGTTTTGATATAACCGAAAGCAAACGCATTGCCGACGAAAACTTACGTATCAAAGTCGGCCTGGATAGCTCTACATCCGCCATCACCATATCCGGCACCGATACCCGGCTGATCCATATGACTCCGGCAGCAAGAAATCTTCTTTCTTCCATCGGCGGACCTGAATTTGATGTCGATGCTCTTTACGGCAACAGCCTTTCCAGCTTATTCAACGATCAGGAAGCTGCCGCTAAGTTCGATCATGCAGCTCAAACCGGCGAAGACGTGGATTTGTTCTTCAAAAATCATCATCTTCGTTTGGCGGCCCGTCCGATCATTGGCGAAAGCGGCACATCGCTGGGCCGCGTAACACAGTGGCTGGACCGTACGAACGAAGTCGAGGTCGAGCAGGAAGTAGCAGCCCTTGTCCATAGCGCTGTCATGGGCGACTTCAGTCAACGAATTGAAATGCAAGGCAAAACGGGCTTTTTCAAACAGCTCGGCGAAGGACTTAACGGACTGCTGGAAGTGACTGAAAGCGGCATCAACGATGTGGTGCGCGTACTGGGCGCACTGTCCCGTAGCGACCTGACCCAAAGCATCAGTAACGACTATGCCGGAAGCTTTGGACAACTTAAGGATGACGCCAACACGACGGTAGAAAAACTCAAGGAAATCATCAGCCAGATCCAGGGAGCCACCAACGGCATCAACACCGGCGCAAAAGAAATCGCGTCAGGCAACAACGACTTATCGCATCGCACCGAGGAGCAAGCCGCCAGTTTGGAAGAAACGGCAGCCAGCATGGAAGAGCTGACGTCCACTGTGGAGCATAATGCAACTAATGCCAGACAGGCCAGCCAGCTGGCCGTTGCTGCCACCGACATAGCCGGACAAGGCGTCGAAGTGGTCAGCCAAGTGGTCCAAACGATGGACGATATTAACGATTCTTCCCGAAGGATTGGCGATATTATTTCAGTCATCGACGACATTGCGTTCCAAACCAACATTCTTGCCCTCAATGCCGCTGTCGAAGCCGCGCGCGCCGGTGAAGAAGGTCGCGGCTTCGCCGTCGTGGCTGTCGAAGTGCGCAATCTTGCGCAACGGGCGGCAACAGCCGCGGGCGAGATTAAAGAACTGATCGACGACTCGGTCATGAAAGTCTCCAGCGGTAGCCGGCTAGTTACTCAAGCCGGACAAACCATGGAAGAAATCGTCAAGTCCATCCGCGGCGTTACCGTGATGATGTCTGAAATCAGCTCCGCCTCAACGGAGCAAACGGCCGGTATTCAACAAGTCAATCAAGCCATCACCCAAATGGACGATGTGACCCAACAAAATGCCGCGTTGGTAGAACAAGCCGCCGCGGCATCGGAATCGCTGGAAGATCAGGCTCAAAGTCTATCGAATACCGTAGCGCAATTTAAAGTGGACGCTTACTCTCGCCATAATCATGAAGCCAAGTCTTTTCATACAGCACCGCCGCAAAGAACGGCAAGGATAGAGACGATGAAGAAACCGGCTATAGCCCATCATCAACCCATCCCTCAGCTTGCCAGTGATGAATGGGAAGAGTTTTAGCTAAAAAATCCTCCTCTCCAGCGTAAATTCTTTTTGGTTTTATACGATGTGCTTCATGCCGTGAAGCACATCGACATTGCCAATCACATCCAACCTGCATACCCCTCAACTCCAGTAAAAAATACCGGCAACGGCTTCAACCCGATAGGTATCCGCACTTATTGATTGAAGAAGTTGAATTCTCTATTCTAAAACCATCAACACAAACCAACCGTTTTTTAAGTTAACGTATGCGAAAAAATAAATGACCGACTATGTTCAACTTCACTAAAAAAAACACCGACGCTCTGCTCGAGACGGATAATGAAAATGCCGTAATCAGCGAGAAATATGAGGCCGCGATAAAAACGATCGAACGGCTTGAGCATGAGTTATCTCAAAAAACCTATGAATTGGACCAAAGCTGTAGAGCCCAACAGATAATGAACGAAGGCGTAAAAAAATGCGTCGAATCGCTTTACGCTGTCCAAGGCCAACTACAAGCCGTCGCTGCGCACTTAGACCGTTCAAACAAGCGGATTTTCGACTTAATGCGGAAAAACAAAGCACTTAAATTGTCAGGCGATGAATGGTTCAAACGCTCGATCAAACTTGAATTTGAAGTTTTGATTGCTAAGGACGAGCTTAAAAAAATCGAAGCGGAGCGAGATTTAGCAGTAGAAAGGTGCGAGCGTCTTCAAGCCGAGTTAATGCTGAGCAGCCGGGATGGCAAACAGGACTGAAGGCTCACCGCGCAAAAGCCCCTTGCTGAATAAAATATAACGCCTGCGCTATGACTGCCTCGCTCCGCATAATAAACGGATGCGAAATCGGCATAACGATAAAATCCTGCATACCCGCCACTTGAGCTCGACTGACCGCAACCTTGCCGTCGTTAACGCCAGGAATTAACCGCGATAACAAAAGATTAACGGTCTTACTGCCGGCAATTACCCCAAGCTCAAAATCCACCGCTCCCAGCCGATTCGGCACGCTATTGTTGCCGGTGCCCAACTGCAAGCCTGCCGGACCGTTTAACGCGTAAAACAGCTTCCAACGTCCGAGTTTATCGACCACTTCGCTGCCTTGATTCGGCGGCGCCAGCATCACCACCCGCCCCAACTTATCAATAGATTGATTAGCCAAAAATTGGCGCAGCAAAATGCCGCCCATCGAATGCGTCAAAAAATGGATTTTCTTAACGCCCTTCACCTCGCATTGCCTCAATGCTTGAGCAATGTATTTTTGCGCCAAAATACTGATTTCAGCGCTTCGCGAAGGATAATCGACATTGACAATTTGATAGCCGTAAGCGGCCAGCAGTTTGGCGGCTTTATTCATGCTGCGACTGGTCCTTGCCAGTCCGTGCAGCAGAATAATCGCTTCCGAATTTTTATCTATCGGTTTCAGTTTGGCTGTTAAATTTTCCATAGCGCAACAAAATAGCAGGCAACAATAACAAGTTCAGCAATGTTGACGACGCCAAGCCGCCGATGATGATAGCGGCCATCGGCCCCATGATTTCCCGGCCCGGATTATCGCTATTGAATGCAATCGGGAACATCGCCAACGCGGTGACCAACGCCGTCATCAAAATCGACGGCAAGCGTTCCTGCGCGCCGAGTACGGCGGTATCCAGGTTCCAGCTTTTGCGTTCGACCTCGACCAAATAGCGATAATGCGACAGCAGCA
>CAZJOY010000257.1:0-5960 GCA_964547705.1 uncultured Methylobacter sp.
CGCCGCCGGATAAAATCAGCACCGGTACTTTAAAGGCTTTCAGGTCGTCCATGACGGTATAAATTTCCGCTGTGCTTAATTCGTTCGGGAAATTGATATCGGTCGAGGTCGTATAGCAATGCTTGCAGGTGAGGTTGCAGCGGCGGATTAAATTCCAGATAACGACCGGAGCCGCCGGTTTACGTGCCGGTTTTATCGGCGTCGGGTCTATCAATTCCCGCATGTAGTGGCTTAGTCTAAACATAGTCAGTATCCTAATCAGTGACGGGTTGATTATCGTTGGGTTGCCCGATGCTACCCAAGCGGGGTGGGGTTTGCAACCCTGGATTCAACATTATTTGGCCGGCGGTTTATCGGTTATCACCTAGAGAGCGGCCGGCTACCTGTACGAAAGCCGGTTTTTTTAAGTATCTTGGTGCTGTATAAAACATCGCAGCCCGCATTACTGTCGCCCAGCAAATCTTTAATCTGCTGAATCTGTTTGTCGACTTCCTCCTGGCTCTTGCCATGCACCATCGCAAACAGATTGTACGGCCATTCGGGCAAATGCCGGGGGCGATGATAACAATGGCTGACGAATTCCAATTGCCCGACTTTTTGCCCCAGCGCATCGATAACTTCATCGGGCACATTCCAGACTGTCATGCCGTTAAAGCGATAGCCCAGTTTATAGTGGTTCGGCACCGCGCCGATGCGGCGGATGATGCCGCTGTCTTGCATCGCCGACAGCCGCTGCATCACATCGTTGGTGCTCAAACCCAGCTGTTCGGCAAGAGCTTGGTACGGCTCCGGCGTTAAAGGCAAGCCCGCTTGAGTTGTCTGGATGATTTTACGGTCGATTTCATCAAGCATTTTTAAGCTTCCAGTTTCAGGTTGACGAAATATTCTTTTTTCTTCGGCATGTTGTAAACGGTCAGGCCAGTTTGTTGTTCGATTGCGGCTATGGTTTGTTGAATTTCTTCAGGCGTTTCGGTCGCAATCACAAACCACATATTTAGCTCGTGGTTGCGCGCGTAATTATGAGCCACTTCGGGGAAACTATTGACGATTTCAGTGATTTCATCGAAACGCTGTTCCGGTGCTTTCACGGCAGCCAGGGTTAGCGCGCCGCCCATTTGTTCGGCATTATACAAGGGGCCGAAGCGGGTCAAAGTGCCGTTATTCAAAAGCGCTTGTAGCCGGTCTATCAGTTCCTGTTCGGTCAGTCCCAGTTGCCCGGCGACTTGCTGGTAAGGAGCATCGCAAATAGGAAAGCCGCCTTGCAAGGCATTGATAATGTGTTTGTCTATTTCATCCATCAGCTAAAGCCGGAGTCGGGTTTTGATAAATAGCACCGCGTTGTTTAAAACAGCGGCGGCTGAACAGTATTTCTCTGTTGAAAGCGCTCAAGCCGCAAGCTTCAACGAGCTGATCTAATTGGCTTAAAACAGTGGTTTTGTCTTTACCGTGAATCATGCAATACAAGTTGTACGGCCATTCCGGCTGTCTAGGGCGCTGATAACACAGCGTCACAAACGGAAAGCGGCTGATATGCCCGCCCAGTTGTTTAATAAGATGATCCGGCACATTCCAGACGATCATTGCGTTGGCGCGGTAACCCAGTTGCCGGTGCTTGACGATCACGCCAAGGCGCTTGATCAAGCCTTGTTGTTTAAGCCGGGCCAAGCGTTCGATCACTTCGGCTTCGGGCATATCGCAAAGCCGGCCGATTTCCTGGTATGGTCTGGAACAAACCGGCAGCCCTAATTGGATATGTTCGAGTAGTTGACGATCTTTGGTATCAATCATTAATCAGGTCCAGCTTAAAGCCTAAATCGATGAAAAAATCATCCAGCATCGGCAATAACATGGTTTTGTATGAGGTTTCCTGTTCTATTGCTTCGATAACGGTGTGTAAGTGTTCCGTATCGGAAGCGATGACGACAAACCAGAGATTAATCCGGTGCTCGCGCTCATAATTATGATTGACTTCGGGATAAGCGCTGATTTTATCGGCAACAGCTTTTAACTGCGATTCAGGCACGGACATCGCGACCAAAGCACTGACGCCGATATGATTCGGAGGAATAACCGGACCGATGCGGCTGATGAAGTTGTTCTCGCTCAGCTCGGTAAATGCCGTCAACACATCGGCTTCGTTTACGCCCAGCGCATTGGCGATGTCCTGATAAGGCCGGGGAGAAAGCGGGAAGTCGTGCTGATAGTCGTTGAGCAGCTGTTTATGTAAGGCTGTCAGCATAAATTACAAACCGATTTTATGTGCACGCGAGCTAAAGAAAATCCCGTTGGGTTTGTTGGCGGGCAGGCGGGCGATTTCCTGCAAGGTTTCGGTGTCGTAAACGGCCAAGCGGTCGTCGTCCCTGAGCGCAAGCCAGACTTGTTCGCGGCGTGGAGTGAATTCCATATGCAGTACGCCTTTGCCCGGCGAAAGGGTTTTGCTGACCGACAAGTCTTTGGCATCGATAACCTGCCCCTGGTTATTATCCGGGAACGCAAAATTGACCCAAATTTGCCGCGCATCGGGCCGGGCCATCACGAAAACCGGTTGCCCGGCGACTTCTATCGTATCGTGCAGTTCCCAGGTGCGCTTATCGATGACCAAGACTTTATGCTGGCCAATCGCCGGAGCAAATACATAGTCGCCGGCGACCGACCAGCCTTCGAAATGCGGCATTTTATAAACCGGTAGTTTTTCGTCATCCTTGCCGAATTCGGACAAGATATGTTTTACGCTGGCGTCGGGATTCCATAAGTCGAGCAGCGCCAGTCCGGGTTCGCCGAACAGGCCGGCGATGTAATAGCGGCCGTCAGGCGACACTAACGCGTCGTAAGGCTGCTTGCCGGTGTCCTTGAATTTTTTGATGACCGGCGCTTTCGGATTCTTCATGTCGGCGATCCATATTTCACCCGCATCGAATAAGCTGAAAACAAAGCGTTGTCCGGGCGCGTCGACCAGGCCGACTACTTTAGAGCGCAGCCCTTCGCCATAATTGGTAGGAATGTCGGCAACCAGTTCCAGTGTATCTGCTGAAAAAACCTTAACGCCGCCAGGCGTGTAGTTAGACACTGCGATCAGTTTGCCGTCCTGCGAAATCGCGCCGCCAATGCTATTGCCGGCCTGGATAATGCGTTTGTCGACCGCGTCTTTAAGCATATCGATTTTGGTTAAGCCGCCATCGCGGCCGAACACGTAGGCATAACGCTGGTCGCGCGAGAAAACCACCGAGGCATGGGATAAATCGCCGAGCTTTTCGATTTTGGCTAGGCGTTTATGTTCTGTGGTGTTGATGATCAGCGCATTGCCGTTTTCGCGTTCGATGACGATGCCTAGGTCGCCGGTGGCGCGCAGTTCGGCGACAGCGTTGAAGGAGAATAATAAGGCTAGAAAGAGGAGTAGTTTGGTCATAGATTTGTGTATATTAACGATAGATGTCTTTTCGATGCCCAATTTCGACAACTATAATAATCAGTTCTTCATTTCTTAAATGGCAGATCAAGTGGTAATCGCCAACTCTATATCGCCAGTAACCGGCATATTGTCCTTGTAGCGCTTTTCCCAGCTGTTTGGGATCATCATTGTTCGCAAGTCGCTTTTGTAAAAATGAAGCAATCCTTTTTTGAATAGGTTTATCAAGTTTCTTTAAACCTTGTCTAGTGGCGATGTGGCTTAAGGCTTGTTCAGTTGTTTGGTCTAATTGTATGGTGTGCATATGGGGTGCTCTCCGATTTTATGGCATTGTCCTCGCGGTTTACAATGCAGGGCTCATGGTCTTGATGCGCTCTCTGGCAAAGCTGGTCAAGATTCTGTTGGGCATTCTTTAAAAAGAACGCTTTGCATAAAAGTTATCCTGAATAAATGTAACAATAATTACTGGCAAGTTTACTTGAACGTAGAGACGAAGAAGCAAAAACAATTAGTGCAAAGAGCTGTGCTTAGGGGGTGGCGGTATATAACGATTATCCAAATCTTTATCAATTTTTCCGACAATACTTTCAACACCTTTAAGCGTTAGTTTCTCATCGCCGCCTTTGGTTTCCGAAATGTAGTTGCCGATTAACCGGCCATCTTTAGCCCTGATTAAGTGTCCCATGATATAGGCGAATAAAAAGCTGGGCTTATGCAATCTTCCAACCAATACATAATCGGTACCTACGGTCTTGCCAAGCTCGGCAGCGACATCGTTATGGTCAAACAGGTATCCGAAGCCGCTGGTGGATTGATGTTGTGTGGCTGAGTCAATCGAAATAATACGGTAACCGGCGCTTTTAAGTTCCTTTTCCAGCGAGGGCTTTATGCTTGCGGTTCTGTTAATTTCGGCTGCCGTCCGAGGTTTAAGCGTCAGGTCATTAAGTTCAAAGTCCAAAATGGCAATACTTGTTTCTGCATTTACTTGGCTGATCGAAAGAGCAATCAAAAATAAAAAACAGAGAGCTTTCATTTAAGGTTTTGTTTCGGGTTTACGCAAAATTCCAACCAGCCAAGCCGCTTCATCCCGATTCATAAATGGCTGCCAAGGCGGCATGGCGGTGCCTGGGCGTCCGTTAAGAATGGTTGAAATCAAAAAATCATCGGGCTTTCCGGCCAATGCTTCGGGCAATAGGGCAGGGCCAAGGCCGCCTTTTAATGTCAGGCCATGACACGCTCCGCAATCATGGTTGAGCATGTTGCGGAGCGTATTTTGCCGATCCGGCGATGGCTCGCCGGCAAAAGCTGTTGTCGCGACCAACATTAAAAGCGGCAGTTTTTTCATTGATGTTACGGTTTTAGCTTGGCATAGTACGCAGCAACATTACCGATGTCATCATCGCTTAAGGAACCGGCGATAGCATTCATGATGTCGGATTTGCGGGTTTTATCCCGGTACTGTTTGAGAGCTGTCTTTAAGTAATCCATATCGCGTCCGGCCAATGGCGGGAAAGGTGCCTCCGCCGAAGGTATTTTGATGCCATGGCACTGCGAACACACCGCCGCGGCTTTGGCTTCGCCTGCATAAATACTCGCCGCATTGACGCTTTGGACGGACACCAAACCCAGTATCAACGATCCTGTAAGAGCTGATAGCCTCATTACTTTGCCCCTTTCATTTCATCGGGAGAAAGACCTCGGGTCATATATCTGACGCGGCCGTGGGAGAATATACCGGCCGGGCTTTCCATAGCTACGGAAGCGACTTTTTCCAAAGAATTGGAATCGTAAACGACGACTTCGTCACCGCTGTAACCGGCGCTGACGTACAAGAATTTACCGTCGGCGCTGTATTCGGGGAAGTATGCGTGTCCGCCTACATCCAGGGTTTTAACGACTTCCAGCGATTTCTTGTCGATTAGCTGGACGGTACGGGCGCGACGATCTTTAGAGATAATATCTACCGCGACATAAGGTGCATTGGCGTGAGCCGCAGGGGATTCAGTACCACCGGAGACAGGAACTTGTTTGACCACTTCCATTTTGTCCAGATCCCAAACGCTGACCACCATTTTGTCGCAGTCGCCGAAGTTGGTGCCGAAACCGAGTGTGCGGCCGTCAACTTCAACCGCAGCGCCGCCGCCCACATGAGGTACGCATCCGGCATCCAGTTTCTTGATGATTTTGCGGTCTTTTAAATCAATTGCAGTAACGATGCTGTCATCGTAAGAAGCAACCATGAGCTTACTACCGCCATGGGACAAGAAGGCGTCATGCAAATGGCGGCCGACTTTTTCGATTTTAGTGACCGGGAAGCCTTCTTTTAAATCAACGACCCAAACTTGACCGGCGTTTTCTAGGGCTATCGCAAAAATATCGTCAAACGGTGTGCCGATGATCATGCCGGAATCGGAAGAAACCATTTTGCCATCCGGGTCGACGCCTTCCAGTTCAAAGGTTTTTAACGGTTCCAGAGTATCCGCATCAAGAATCACGGCGTTATGCGGCACATAAGAACCGGCCATGATGTATTTGCCGTCGCGGGAAACGCCCA
>CAZJOY010000258.1:0-5922 GCA_964547705.1 uncultured Methylobacter sp.
ACGCCTGAGCCCACGCCTGAGCCCACGCCTGAGCCCACGCCTGAGCCCACGCCTGGGCCGTCTGGTCAAACGCCTCCGCCTCCGCCGCCTGATTCGTCTTCCTGTCCGGTCGGGATGCATTTAAACGCGTTTAATGAGTGTACTTATGGTGATTGTCCGGCAGGATTTTATGATGCCGATTCAATAACTCCGGGTGCTCAATGTGAGGCTATACCTCCTGAATGTCCATCCGGGTCCGTATCCGATGGTAATGGTGGTTGTCTCAATACTGTGTGTCCAGAGGGTATGTATGATGCTAATACTTCTGCGCCTGGTGCTCAGTGTTCTGTTATTCCGCCGCCGCCACCGCCCCCATCACCGCCGCCAGATTGTGCCGTATCCGGTCTTGTCAGTGATGGTAATGGTGGTTGTACTCAGCCGCCGGTGTCTACGCCTGAGCCGACAACGCCCCCGGCACCGTCGCCGATTCCGTTTCCGACGCCAACACCGACACCAACGCCAACGCCAACGCCAGTACCGACACCAACGCCAATGGATTGTCCCGATTGTGCGAAGGAAAGCACCTTGCAGGCTTTGTCGGATTCGTTGACCAAATCAACCAAGCAGTTGTCGCGTCATGTTGATACCGTACCGACCTCGGGCACTGGTGATTTTTCGCAAGCCGACGCGGCAGCTCAACAGTTATTAGCGCAGGTCACGGAGCAGTTTGAGCAGCAAGTGACTACGATTAAACAAGAAGCTTCATCTATGTTTTCGACGGCTATATCGGGTAGTGGCGGCACCCTGCCTGTGATTGAGTTCGGCGACTTGAAAGGCAGGCATGTCGTGCTTGATCTCAACAAATTTCAAGATCAGTTTTCCGTTGTGTCTACGATTATTATCGCTATTGCCTGGATTGCTGCTTTAGCTATTATCTTGGGGTGATTTATGCTTGATTTATTGATTGATGCTTTCAATCAGGTGATTTTGTTTTTCGCTGATTTGGTAAATTATTTAGAGCGGTTTTGGGACTTTTTACAACATGGAATTTATGATTTTTTTACCAAGTTGCTTGCAACGTGGATTATTTACTCAACTATTGCGACCATTAAATTCAAGTTATGGTCTCTGACCTTTGCTTGGCATATTGCCCAGCAAATCCTTTCCCAGCTTAATATAGTTTCGGCCATCGAGTCGGCGTGGGGGAGTGTTGATAGTCGTATCATGAGCGCTATGTCTTTCTTCCGCATCCCGGAGGCCATTAATATTATCTTGACCGCTCGATTGACGCGCTTTGTCTTAAAATTCATGGGGCTTTAAACGATGGCAACCTCCATACATCATGGCCCCCCTGGTTCTTACAAGTCGTTTACCTTAGTTCAGCGTTTCGCCATTCCGGCGCTTCAAGCGGGGCGGGTGATTGTCACTAATATTCGCGGTTTCGATAGCGTTGATCGGGTTATCGAGCAATTTCCCGAAACCGTTTTTCCTGATACGTCCACTATTATCTGGATCGATACCACCACCAAACCTGGGCGTGACAAAATGGCAAGGTGGTTTCATTGGGCACCTTTTGGCGCCATGATAATCATCGATGAGGTGCAGCAGATTTACCCGGACCGGCGAGACTTTAAATTAGAGTCTCTCGACCATTACACGCCTTTACCCGGCGAAGTGGTTGAAGATATTGGTTTGGCCGAAGGTCGCCCGGAAGATGTTTTTACTGCTTATGATAAGCAACGTCACTATAACTGGGATATTTTTTGCTCAACGCCCAATATCGCTAAAGTTAAAAAAGAAATCCGCGAAGTCTCGGAATGGGCCTTCCGGCACCGTGATATATCCAACCTTTTGCCCTGGTATAAAAATACTTGGATCGAGCACCAGCATGACCCCGAAAACAATGGAAAATCAGCCAGCCATAGAGCCGGTTCACCCACAAAATATAAGGCCGATCCACGCGTCTTTAGATGCTATGCGTCAACAGCGACAGGCAACCATGTCAAATCAAAGGCCGGTCGTTCAATACTATCAGACCCTAAGGTTCTATCTGTCATTGGCCTTGTCGCCGGTTGCCTACTGTGGTTCTTTTTTACTTACAACAATAAGTACCATTCTAAGGCCAATCCTGCGCCTGTTGTCGTACCTGCTCAAGCAAGTTCTTCTAAAACTGCTGATAGCCCTCCTAGTGGCGCTGCTAATGTCGCTCCTGCTGCGCGGGGCCCTGTCCCTGATGCTTTAGGCATTCTGGATAGGGATCATCTTATCGCATGGTCTCATGGCATTACTGCCGCTGATTTACCCTTATTTCCCAAGTCCTGCATCATTACGCGGTTTTACGTGAAGTGCACATTACCTTATGCCGATGATTTGATTAATGCATCAACTAATCATCTATGTTCGGTCAGGTCCGGTAAGCGTACCTGCGACATTATTTTTACCTATAAAGATGCCGGTAGTGATGACATAAAAGATGGCAAGAAATCAATCATTGCTCAAACCATGCCTTTTCAATGATGTCCCGTGCGCTATGACGATGAGAGATCGAGGAGGAGGGCGCACGGGTCAATGTTTATTTTTTATCTTAACTATGAGGTTAAATTATGAGTGCAGCACTCAAAACAATGAGCCCTGAGTGGCACGAATGGATACTTACAAACCTTGAGCGCGGCTGTACTCATGCGTCAATACTTGATGCTCTGGAAAAAACGTGGTCACGCCTTGAAGCGCTTAGCGCTTTAAACGCGGTCTTGAATACCCTCAATAATCCGGCGCTTAATCGCCCCTTGATCGATACCTCAGCTAATTACATCAGCTTGGCCGATAGAACCGTACAGATTCTTTTTACCTTAAAAAACCCTCATATCGTCTTGATTGACAACGTACTATCTCACTCTGAATGTGATGACCTTGTTCAATGCGCCTATCAAAAAGGCTTGCTAGATTCATCCGTTGTGGACTATCAAACCGGCGCATCTGTCGCCCATCAAGCCCGGACCAGCTCCGGGACATCTTTTAGCCGTGCGGAAAATCGTATTGTTGCTGCTCTTGAAAATCGGCTTTCTGCCTTAAACAATTGGCCGATGACCCACGCGGAAGGTATCCAGGTACTGCAATATACCAATGGCCAGGAATATAAGCCGCACCATGATTATTTCGAGCCAACAAAGCCCGGTAGCGCCTCGCATTTAATCAGGGGAGGGCAGCGTGTAGGCACCTATGTTGTTTATCTGACCGACGTTGAAGCGGGTGGAAGCACGATATTTCCTAAGCAAGGCGTAGAAGTGCGGCCCCGTAAAGGTTCAGCGGTATTTTTCTCGGACGTAGACGAAACCGGCGCTCCCAACCCAGATACCCTGCACGGCGGCTCACCGGTTATTACCGGAACCAAGGCCGTTGCAACATATTGGCAAAGGGAACGTAATTATTAACAACGTGATGCTTTTAACTGTTACTTGCTGACTGTTTATCTCTCTGGATAAGTAACAGTTAATTGTCATGGTGAGTGATTTAACTATTGTTTCTTGATTTGTAGTTAATCTTTTCGAAAAATGGATCCATTTTTTCGGCCGGCCGATCCGATCGGACTCTCTGCAGACGAAAATTTCTTGAATTTCTCGTTTTATTGTCAACTTATAAGAAACGATCTTTTTTAAACGTTGGCTTATTGGCTTTTAGAAGGCCGTTGCTACGTATTGGCAAAGGGAACGTAATTATTAATGACGTGATGTTTTTAACTGTTACTGTGCCGGCTGTTATCTCCCTGGACAAGTAACAGCCTAGGAGTATTGGCCTTCCTTGGCCAGGGATATTTTATTGTTCTTTCTGTAATAGCCAGTAAACACCCGGGTAATTTATGCAGGGTGCGTATAACCATGTATACCAGGGGATGATTTTATCTTCTAGTTGTTGATTCACTTTTTCGTGTCTGGCGTTTATTGGGTGTTTGAATCCTGAACCTATGATTTCCCAGCCGTCTTTTTTAAATTCGTTTAATGATTGAATGTCGTTTCTGATGTTGTTCATTTCTCACCTCGCAAAAGTTAATAAAATCAATCGTTAATGCGAGGCAAAAACAGCGAGAAGAAGTAACCGGGTCAAGCTGATTCGCGGAGGCTCCGATAAAAAAAATCAAATGGCCTGCAAAGCCTTTTTTTTATTGGATACCGCTAATCTGCTTGATGCGGTTACGGCTCGCTATAATATCCTTGCATTGATGATGATTTTTTCCTCATTACGGGTGGGGGTCCGGGGGCACCGTGAAGGTGTCCTGGGATATAAAACTGTTGAGCGTAGCGAAATTGCAAAACCCCTGAAGTACAATCGTCTGTGTTGATTTTTGCGTTTAGTATCCGTTACTGATTGGTTTACCAGTCCGGCCTGAGTGGTTGAGTCACATACACATACAATTGGTCATGTTTGTGTTTTTACAGACAAACAACAGCTTTTTGTTTGTTTGTGTAAACAAACATCCAGGAGGTTTATTCTGTACAGAATAATTCAATCCGAGACTGCGCATAATGTGATGACAGCTTATGCAGAAAGAGGGCATAGAAGCAGCCCCGTCGAAGTATTGCGCTGTTTCCAGTGTCGCCAAACAAATGGACTCATCCGTACATATCCACTTATACTTTATGTTAATTTGCTCAAAGTGAAAGAGGTATTGTGTTGTTATGTTTAAAATCATTCTGTGTTTTATCCTTGTTTTATTGTCTGGGTCTCTGACGGCTCAGGAACCTGAATCGTTGGATGCTAATTCTTTTCGATCTGATGTTTTTGAGCCTTTAAAGCGTTCGGCTGGCCAGTCCGCTGTTGATCTTGGTTCTTTTATGGGGGACGAGATACTTCGTGATACGCATTGGGGAAAGAAAAAGCAAAAAACTGAAAATGTTGCTGAAGATAGTAGAAAAGCTTATTCTCAGGCTGTGGCTGATTTTGCGGATTTTAAGTCTCATTATAAAAAGCCTGATGAGTGTTACAATATGAAAGACAGCGCGACACGGGTGCGTTGCGCTAATGATTTTATGAGGGCTAAGAAGCTTTACGAGGCTTCCCGTCGATGATGTTTTATTACTAAATGACGGGCAATTTTTAGTAATCCTGTCCAGCTGTATAATTGTTCGATTTGGCTTTCCAGTCTGGTTGTTCTTTCTATATCATACCGGGCGGCCAGAATGTTATCAGGCCGCCATTGCTTGCCCTTATAGCGTAATGTTCCGCGACTAAAAACCCATCCCTCCCAGCCCGGAACATTTACCCGTTTCCTATCCCAAAGTAACAAAAGACGCTCAGCTATTTCCGGTGCGCCGTTTTGATCCCATTCACGCACTTGATTTACCGTTACACCTAACACATCCGCCGTCACTTGTTCATTAACGCCAACCTTGTTCCAGCGCGTATGGTAAAAGCTCGTCTTTTTCTTTGCCGCCATTTTTATGGCTCCTTGTAATTAAAAATAAGTCTAACGCAAGAACTGTGCCGACTATAAGCAATAAGTAATAAAGGATAACTCGAATAACAACCAATTTAACATAATATACATTATACGAAGTCTCGGCATGGGGTATCTTGAAAAGATTAAAGAAACAATTTATCGGCCTATTTCTTGCGTTAGCTTCATTTTTCAATTTAAAGGATACATATCATGGCAAATCGTTACTACCAAGTTCCACAAACGTTTTCCGAATGGCGACAATTTGCACGCTATACGCTTGATGATTGCGTAATCGTTTTTAAAGTTACTCCCCGGACTATTAAAAATTGGGAATCCGGAAAAATTGAACCGCCTCGAGCGGTTTTAATTTGCTTGCAGCTTTTTTCATGTCGTTTGGATTTTCTGGGAAAAGACTGGAAAGGTTTCCAAATTACGCCAGACTGCATCGAATCGCCCGATGGTGACTTTGTACGCGCACATGAAATTAAGGCGCTACGTTATGCCATGCA
>CAZJOY010000259.1:0-5878 GCA_964547705.1 uncultured Methylobacter sp.
CGCATCATCAAAATGGCGAAATAAATAAAGCCGAGGCCTAACGGCACCACGGCAGACAGATAAATCAGGCCGCTCATCCCGGTCAGGTAGGGCAGCAGGGTAACGATAAACAGCAGCAGCGAATACAGCAAAATATGCAGGCGGGTATATTCGACGCCGTGAGTGACCGGCAACATCGGGATGCCGACTTTGGCGAATTCTTTGCGCTTGGCGATAGACAGCGGCCAGAAATGCGGCGGCGTCCAGGCGAAAATGATCAAAAACAACAATAGCGAATAAGGATGCAGTTCGCCGGTCATCGCGCACCAGCCCAACATCGGCGGAGTCGCCCCGAAAGCGCCGGCGATAACGATATTTTGCGGTGTTGCTCGTTTGAGGTAAACCGTATAGATAATCGCATAACCCAAGGCCGACAAGAAAGTCAGCAATGCGGTTAAGGCGTTGACCAAGGCGATCAGTAATACCATTGAGATAACGCCCAGCACCGCCGCAAAAGTGACGACGTTGGTTGAGCTTAGCTCGCCTTTGGGTAAGGGGCGGTGTTTGTTGCGATCCATCTGTGCATCGGCTTCACGATCAATATAGTGATTAATCGCGGCGGCTGAGGCGGCGGCCAAGGCAATGCCCACGCTGCTGTAAAGAAACAGGCCGATAGGCGGCATTCCCGGAACGGCTAATAACATCCCCGCAATAGCCGTAAAAACGATCAGGGCAACCACTTTGGGTTTGCATAATTCAAGATAACTTTTCCAGGAAGGGCGGAGGGATTCGCTAGTCATTATTTAATAGATTCCAACTTTTAGTTTAGGGTGCGGCACTCGTGGAAACCGCGAAAATGGCGTTGTAGACCGTCCAAAAAGCATTCCCGGACAGAGGAATAGGAAGGATGATTAATTAGTGTATAGAATACAGTGAACTATTGATTATTGAAATAGTCCGGATCGCCAAGGTTTGTCTGGCGCCGTTATAAACCACTGGCATCTATTGATGGGATGATTGCCGTCAAACCCGAGATTTGCAACCTGTTTGAAGTGAAAATCTCGGGCCATAAATATTACTCTAGGGGCATTCCGAGTTCTTTGATAATACAGCTAATTACGGTGTGCATCTGCTCGATTTAACCGCCTCAATCAACTCATAGACGGTATGGCTGCCATTGCCTTCCGTCAGTGTAAATTGCGAGTCGCCCTGTTGTTGTATCGGATTGATATCCGCCTCGCCGGTGTTGCCGATTTTGTGCCGCCAAACCATATTCTTGCCTTGAACTGTCCAATAGCCGGTATAAAGAGGCGGGCTATTATCACTTGCACCGGGTTTCATCATGCTATAAGTTCCATCGTCTTTAAGGGCGATTCTATACATATCGGAGCCGTGCCGGGATGACCAGATGCCTACATATTTGCAAGGGATGCGTGGCGTAGTGTCATCGTCAGGATTCGCTTCTGCGAGCGACGGTTCGCTTTGCATAAGGCCTGTCTCTTTGTCGATGCAGGCAGCAGGGTTTTCTGCACACTTTTGTTCCTCAAGCACTTTGTGAATATGGAAGTAAGATTTTATGGTTGATGCGGCATATATCGCCAGTAGGCCGTAAATAACGGCGCGCATTATCCACCCGGCTGATTTTACGGCTTTGTTTTGTGATGAGTTAAGCCGTGATGTTTTGATAGCTTTGATCGTTTTTGAGGTGCCGGTTTTTTCGCTTATTCTGCTGAAAGCAGGCAGAACAAATTTTTTCGCCAGCAAATAAACCGAAAAAGGGCCAAATACAGCCAAGAGATTCCAGCGATAGGTGTTGAAGAAATTTTTTAATTGCGCCCGCCATCGATTGACGGTCTCGGCATGAGTTGGCTTTACTGGCGCAGCGGTTTCTGTGGGCGCTAACGGTTCTTCATAGATCACTGCCGGCATCATCGCTTCATCATCGGCAGAGCTCTCAAACCCGGCACAAGTCAATTTGCGGTGAAAAAATCCAGCGCCGGCTTGATTATTGTTGTTGGCTATACCCGCCATGACTACGGTGCCGTCAGGGAGGACGGCCATGCTGCCTTGGTAGGGTTTAATGCCCACGCCGGGGTCGGTTAGCTTGTTTATGGTGCCGGTTTTGGGGTTGAAAAGACTAAAGCCGGTCCATGAAAATGCGCAGCCGTCCGGCAAAAATACCGGGTTCCTGCCCATTTTTCCGAACTCGAATAGATATGCCCATTGTTGTGTTTTATCATCCCATAACATCGCAGGCGGCTGATCTACAGCGGCTACAAATTTACTTGGCCGATCAGAAAAGTCGATCTGATACTTCTGGTGCGAGTGCGTATTTTGCCAATATTTCCCGGCAACACCGCTGATGTCCAGCCAAGTGTTTTGTGCGGCATCAAAAATCTGAAGTAAAGGTTTTTTAGCGCGGATAGGCGCGCCGTAGGTGAGGTTGTCAGAGTACCATTCGGCTTTCATCGATGACCATTGCCGAGTTTCCTCATCAAACACAAACACGCGGCTTGGACTTGCCACCAATACGACTCTGCCGTCGGCAAGCAAGCCTAAACCGGGATCGGGCGCAACTTGACCCAGCACGGTCGTGTTACTGCAATCCTTCCAGGTATTGGCTGAGGCTTGCCAGAGATCACACAGCAAGTTATTTTGCTGGTCGATGGCAATATGCATGACGTTTTTAGACGGCAGGGAGAGTGCTTGAGCATGGTTTCCTGTGATATGCGTTAATTTGCCCGCGTTTGTCCAACTGTTTTCTTTGGGATGCCAAATATGCGCAGTCAGTAACTCTTGATGCGAATCTACCAGTGCGGTAACCATAACGCTACCATCGGCCAATGCAACTGTCGCCGGCGGCGAGAGCCATGTCGGCGCGAGGTCTTGAGCGGATTGCACTTGCCATTGGGTTGAATTTTTAGCGAGCAACGCAGCATGGGGCGGTGCGGTTGACAATGCGAGTAACTGGCCTGATGGTAGTTGTACGATCTGCGTTTTATTTTGCGCTAAACGCGGGAATGGCAATGGTAAGTGAGGTCCGGCTGCCCAGGCTTGGGCGCCCGGTGGCAAGTAGTGGGTTTCAGTAAATAAGCTGCCGTCATCCAGTTCCGTCATTGGCCAAGTTAAATAATCGGTCAGGGCAGGCAGTTTTTGCCATGTTTGACTTTTGGTGTCCCATAGTAGGATTTTGGCCGGAAGCGGGTTGCGGTATGGATGAATGGGGCGATGCTCTACAAAGACTACATTGCCGTTTTTAAGCAACAGCGATTTGCTGTCGAGAACATTGCCTTCCGGCGGTGGCGCGATGTTCGCTACATTGCCTGACCGGCTGTCCCAAATTTCGGCGCTGGGATCGGGTGTTGCCCCCTCCCAGTGCGCGGCTTCGGTTTGACACGTTTTAACAATGTCGGTTTTATATTGTTTGCGCTTAGGCTGTAATGTTGGGCAGGTTTTCTCAGGGATAAGGTAGCGTAATTTTCCGTCGACACGCATAACACGCCCGTCGGGAAGAATCGCGATTGCGGCTCCGCTGTGCGCTTTCATCGGCACTTGCTTGCTTTCTACAAGGCCTGTTTGCGGATCCCAAAGCCAGGCGCGATATTCGGCAAGCTCAGGCGAGGTCGCTTCTTCGGTTTCATTTGAGGCAAAAAACAACACGCGGCCGTCTTGTAGCCGGCCAAAATGCACCCAGTCATAGGCTTCAAAATGGATGGTTGGGATCGTGCTCCAAATACCGGTCTTGGCATTCCACACTTCAGGGAAATTAGCCGCACGACGAAACTTGATTTCGTCGGTTCTCACCCAGCCACCCGCAACTACGACATCGCCGTTATCGAGTGCGATTGCCGAGTGCATGAAACGGCTTTGGTTCATGCGCCCTGTGGCGGTAAAGCGGTTGGAAACCGGGTCATAAATTTCGGCAGCGTCCATCGGGGGCGATTCGGCGCCATGACTGCTTCCCAAGCTGACCATTAGCCCGCCGGTGAGCAGAATGCGGCCGTCGTTAAGCAGTGTCGATGCGTATTCATCACGTTCGCCGTAGGGCGGATAGCTATTCGTCGGGGCTTTAGCCGGCTGCCATTGCAAAATATTATAATTGGTAAATGCTCGCGCACTTCCATCGGCAAGCGGGACCAGGGTGATACGGTTGTAATGCCGGTTATACATGGGTATATCAATAAGCCCCGCAGGCCGCCATTCCTCACTGGCTTTACTCCATAACATTGCGCGTTCGGCCGCCATGTCTTTTAACGTCAAGCCTCCCATTACCAGTACATCGCCACTCGCTAACAGCGAACTTGCATGAGCTTGTAAGGGGTAAATCAGTGGTTTTCCCGCTGACCATGTATTGCTGGAAGGATTCCAAATCTCAACAGAGTTAAGCGGCATGCCATCCGCATTTAAGCCGCCGGAGATCATTAGTCTGCCGTCACTCAATAACGTGGCGCTGTGCATAGTTCTTGCCGTGGCCAGTTGCGGGGCATCACGCCATTGGCGCTGGAGCGGATCCCAGATTTCAACGGCATTCAGCGGTTTGCCGTTTTGTCCTATGCCGCCTGCTACCATCAGCGTCCCGTCATTCAATAAAGTGGCGGTATGTTTGGCGCGGGCGGTATGCAAGGCGGGGAGAGACTCGATGTTGCCGTTTTGAAAGGCTTCAACGCTGTCGGTTACAAAAGCGTCAGGCTTTCTGAGTGCGGGGTCGTTCTCGCCGCCGGCCAGTAATACGCTGCCGTCATTAAGCAAATTAGCGGTATGGAAAATACGCGCTACCGACAGGGTTGGCGCAGCCTCCCACTTAAGCGTATTGGTGTTGAGTAGGGAGAGTTTGGTGTGAGGCGGATAGGGAGTTTGTTTGTTAAGTAATTGGGGGTAATCGCATAGACCGCCTGCAACCAGGATGTTGCCATTTTTTAGTGGCGTCATGGTGTGCAAAAAACGATGATATTGGCACTCCGGCGGGGCATCTAATCGTTGCCAGCCGTGATGTTGCGGGTTCCATAATCGCAACTCAAAAGTAATGCCGGTGCCGGCGGATTTATGGCGGTTTTCCTCAATTATTTCATAGTCTTGGCCTTCTACATTAACCGGGTAAACACCATAAACCAGGGTCTTGCCGTTTGGCAATGCCGTAAAAGTGTATGCGTTTCGGTCTGCGTAATTGCCTATTTCGCGTAGCGTTCCGGCTACGCCGGTTTCACTGGATGATTGCGGCTTGTAATCAGTCAGCTTGTCGGCGATGTCTTGCGCTTGAATGTAGGGAATAACGGAAAGTAAAGCTATAAATTGAGCGACAATTGCAAGAGCGCGTAGTTTGCTTGTCATGAAATTTATCGCATTTATCATTTATAATCTCTCTTAAATTTTTAAGCTGTAAAGGCGTAAGGACTCGGCATCAGGTAATTGCGGCGAACTGTTACCGGCGTGCGCATTGATTGGCTGTGATGCTGATAAGGTGCGTTCGGTACTGCTAAGTAATTGAATTTGTAGATTCATATTATTACGTCCGTGTGATTTTTAAAAAAAGCATGAGTCTATCCGTTTCTGTGTAAGTATTCAATTTACACATACCGACACAAGGCTTTATCTATATTCGACGAGTCAAAGCTGTAAATTAGCCTGTGGCATTAACCGTCTTAACTCTTTCGGAAATCAACACTATCCGAACCCCTATCTGTATGGGATAATAGGCGATTTGATTTTGGCGATATTTCTTTTTAACCGACATAGCCGCAGGGCATAAGAGGACTACATAATGGATGAGAATAAAAAGAAAGCGCTAGGCGCGGCGCTGATGCAGATTGAAAAGCAATTCGGCAAAGGCTCGGTCATGCGCATGGGCGATGTGGCTGCTTCGCGTGACATCGATGTGGTTTCTACCGGTTCTTTGGGTCTG
>CAZJOY010000260.1:0-5874 GCA_964547705.1 uncultured Methylobacter sp.
GCCGGAAACGCCACCTCGCGCTACGCGCCCGGATGGCCTTATTCCGGCCTACTGGAAAGACATCTTTCTGCTTGTCAATATTTTAGCTGGCCGCATTACCCCAGCCTTCAGCTAACAAACTCAACGGGGCAGACTGGAAGGAAAAGATCATGAATTTGTATCTGGAAGTTTTGAGAAAATATGCAGAGTTCGGCGGCAGAGCCAGCCGGCAAGAGTATTGGTTCTTTTGGTTGTTTAATATTGTTATCAGCGCCTTTTTTGCGACCATTGACTTTTTTACCGGTACTTTTAATTTTGCAACCGGCGTCGGCCTGTTAAGCGGTATTTATTCACTGGGTGTTTTGATTCCCGGCATAGCGGTAACGATTCGAAGGCTTCATGATACTAACCGTAGCGGCTGGTGGATATTGATTCCGTTGATTCCAATCATCGGCGGTATCGTGCTTTTTGTTTTTATGGTTATGGACAGCACGCCCGGCGATAATGAATATGGTCCGAACCCGAAGTAGGCCATCATACTTAAGGCTTACAACTGAATATAAATTTGGGCGCGCCCGGCGCGCCCTACGCCATCTCTAGGCTTGATGGTAAATGCCGTGGTTAGCGAATGAAAAAGAAGTCCTCAATCCTCGATATTCTCAGGCGTCACTCTTAACATTTCATCGACACTGGTTATTCCCGCCGCGACTTTCTCAGCCGCGCTCAGGCGCAATGGCCTCATGCCTTCAAGCATGGCCTGTTTTTGCAGAACGCCGCTGTCGCAACCGCTGACCATCATTTTCTTCAGCGCCGCTGAGTTGCTGAATATTTCATAAATCCCGATTCTGCCCGAATAGCCGGTGTGCCGGCATTCCTTGCAGCCGACCGCTTCGTAGATATGGCGAGGAGTGGGCGCTGTGTAAGGCGTAATCAGTTGCGACCATTGCTCATCGTCTATGCCGACCTGTTTTTTACAGTTCCGGCATAAAACCCGCACCAGGCGTTGCGCCATTACGCCTAGCAAGGTGAGTTGAATCAGGTAAGCGGGCACGCCAATATCCAGCAAACGCACTACCGCTGACGGCGCATTATTGGTATGTAAGGTGGAAAATACCAAATGCCCGGTAAGAGACGCTTGAATCGCCATTTCCGCTGTCTCTAAATCACGAATCTCGCCGACCATAATAATATCGGGGTCTTGGCGCATTAAAGCGCGAATACCGCTGGCAAAGGTAAGCCCGATATTGGCTTTAACCTGCAACTGGTTGAAGCTGGGTTCGATCTGTTCAATCGGGTCCTCGACAGTGCAGAGGTTGACTTCGGGTGTAGCCAGATGTTTCAGGGTCGAGTATAGCGTGGTGGTTTTTCCTGAGCCGGTAGGTCCTGTGACCAGAATAATGCCGTGCGAGTGTTGAATGAGTCTGTTCCAGATGGCCTTTTCATGATTGTTAAAACCGAGTTGCTTGTAATCGCGTGTCAGTACTTCGGGGTCGAAGATACGCATGACCATTTTTTCGCCGAACGCGCTGGGCATCGTTGCAAGCCGTAACTCGATTTCTTTTTTTCCTGAAATATGGGTTTTGATGCGGCCGTCTTGCGGTAAGCGTTTTTCGGCAATGTTCATTCTGCCCAGGATCTTTAACCGGCTCATGACCGGATTCATAACGGCGGCGGGTAGCTGATAAACATCATGCAAAATACCGTCGATCCTAAAGCGCACATTGCCTTGATTGCGGCGGGGTTCGATATGAATATCGCTGGCACGCTGGTCAAACGCATACTGCATCAACCAGTTAACCAAGTTGACGATATGCTGGTTTTCCGCATCGAGATTATTGATTTGGCCCAGCTCAACCAATTGTTCAAAATTATAAAGGCTGTTGGTTAACTGGTTGGCGGAGTTATCCGTGGCGCCTTTTAAAGATTTTGCAAACGCGTAAAACTCTCCCAAATAGCGTTTGATTTCATCCGGATTAGCTAATACAAGAGATATTTGTCCCGGTTGGATTTTTTTAAGATCCGCCTCCCATGACCGAATATAAGGTTCCGCGGTAGCAATGACGGCTTCATCTTTGCTGACTTTAATCGGCAGGATATTGTAATTTACGGCATAGGCGTGACTGTAAATTGAGGTCACGGAAGGGATGTCGATCTTTAGCGGATCGATGTAGTAATAAGGCAGGTTTACTTTTTTTGCCAACCACTGGGTTAGGTTTTCAAGCGTTAGAGGTTTTCCAAATTGAGTTTGGTCGGTTACTCCACATTCGGTAAGAATATTAAGTGGGTGCTTGGCCCGGTTGGTGGAAGATTTACCATGTACGCGGCACTTGCCAAGGTCTTCATCCGAAACCATCCCATCTTCTTGTAACCAAAGCAATACCTGTTCAAGTGTTAATTTACCCTCTCGATGTTCTTTTGGGCTAGCGGGTGGGGGGTATTGTTTTAGCAACTGTGTGGACATTAAATGACAAAATATGAGGTGCGGGTGCAGGTAATTGTAGCAGCCTGCGGGAATTTGGGGTGTTATGGTTGTCGATTGTTCCGTGTAGAGCGCTTCAACACATCCCAGACCGAACGCAGATTGGATTCAGGTTCAGGCAGCAGCAAGGTGATGATTATTTCTTCGATGGCGGCGAGGGTGCATATCGCCGCAGCGATCCGAAACGGCCATGTTGGGCCATCCAGAAACAGCACGTATAAGGTCAGGCCCATGGAAGCGGCGGCGATTTTGACGCCCCAGGTGTGGTAACTGGTAAAACGTCCGAACTTGAGGATGCCGGCTAGTGCCGGTAATAAGCAACTGGCGACGATCAGTCCGACATAAAGCGCTTCTCTGCGGACGACCTCGGGCCACAGCCACCAGCAACACAATGCTATGGTCAGATAAATGATTACATCCGCCCAACTGTCAAGGGTAGCTCCAAACGGGGTCACTTGCCCGGTTAAGCGAGCTACCATGCCATCGAGCATGTCGGTAAGAAACGCAAGCGCCAGCAGTACCATAAAGGCAACGCCATGACCATTCCAGGCTAACCATAACAAAATCGGTGCGGCGACAAAGCGAAACCCGGTCAGCAAGTTAGGCAATGTTAGTTTTGATGGCATGCTGTTCATAACGTAAACGAGGCTGTCAAAGGCGCATGGTCTGAAAGCGTGTGCCACGGTGCATGGGCCAGCCGCTCGCACGATACCGGGATAAAGCCGCGATAATAAATGCGATCCATCGGTAAGAAAGGCAGCCAGACCGGAAAGCTTCGTGCATAGCGGCCATGGGTTTCACGAAAAATTTCTTGCAGGCCCAGATGATCGTGGAAAAAACGGTCGGCCTGTCCCAGCCAGTCATTAAAATCGCCGGCTATAATCAGCGGCGCATCCGGCGGTACATGGCTATCGATACGCGCGGATAATTTGTTGATTTGCAGGCGGCGTTCCTTTCCTATCAGGCCGAAATGTATGCAGATGATATGCAGATCCTGAGCATTTCCAGGCACTCGAATAACGCCATGCAACAGGCTGCGGCTGGCCCAGGGAAAAGGCGACACGTTAATGTTTTCCCAGCTCTGGAACGGGTGTTTGCTGAGGATGGCGTTGCCGTGATGGCCGGCATTGTAAATCGCATTCTTGCCATAGGCGTGGAAAGGCCAGACGTTTTCAGCAAGAAATTCCAGTTGCGGTAGAACCGGCCAGTCGGCGATCTTCTTTTGATGGCCCAGATGCTCGCCTTGCATTTCCTGCAAGAACACTAAATCGGCATCGGTGGTTATTAGCGCGTCACGAATCTGGTGCAGCACAAAGCGCCGATTGCCTACATTAAAGCCTTTATGGATGTTGTAGGTTAATATTCGTAATCCTTTTTTACTCATATATACGTTGCTGTTCACGTTAATCTAATAAGGCCGCTTTCGAATATGCAATCGGTAAAGTATCGGCGAAACCCATTCCTCAATCAGGAAAAAAAGCGCGACAATCAGGATGATGTCGGTCAGGCTCAATGCTAGCGGCTCTTTTAAGAGTAATGTCGGTAACAAGGATTCGGGCACAGTATCAAGACCTCGCGCGCGACTGCTTTCAGTGTATCCCATTCGGCGTTTGATAAAGCTGGTCAGTAAATCCCCGGCCATTGCCAATGCGCCGAATAATACACCGGTTAACGGTTCTATTCCGCTTAAAAATGCTACCAGCGATGTACAAAAAATAGCCGAACATAAGCCGCGCCAAGTTTTACTGTTACCGAACAACCGGTAGCCATCGCGCAGCTTTATCCGATTATCGACCGGCCATACCCAACGCTTGCCTAATGCTTTATTGATCAGCACCGGAGTACCGTTTGCAGCCAGAAGCAATGCGATAACTCGGATCATGCAGAAGAAACACAACGATTGCGTAGTCATCTTGGGAATATTATGTTTAGAAACGGTTGCTTAGAACCCCCCATCTATTCCTTTAGTAGCCATGCAGTCTGCCGCCTTTTAGCAATGACTAAACCGATGACAAAGAAAATAACAAACACCCAGTCAAGATGCAAAGCAATTTCTAAAGCCAGTTCGCCGCGAAAGTGGGAGACAATGTAGCGAGATAATTCTCCGGTAAAGTTATCTGACCCGCTGTTGGCGGTGTAAAAGCACTCATTGCAGAAATCAATGCTTCGACCTGACTGTCCAATAAGGTTTTTCCAGAGGCGAGTACGTAGCTTAACCGTGTGTCCGAGAAAGTGTTGACACATCAACCCATTACCCTTTATGCGCCGCGAGCCATAAAAGAGATGCCGTGTGTACTCTTCATCCAACAAGCGTAATAACACGAGTTCGCCCTCATCCGTTTCTTTCAGCAAGCGCTTTTTCCGCTCATAAATCACTGAACGCGTGACTTTGAGAAGCCTGCATTGCGTTGATAACGCAACAAATGTCCGGATTTCGGGGGCCACTACAGTGCTTTTTTACTTAAGACTGAGAACTCTGTAATTGCCTACAAATAATCAGTTTTTACTTACTAGAAAATCAGCCGTTACTGACATACAAAGTTGATCCTCATCTATATGCTTTGCCGCACTCCTGCGTAAAGCACGTAAGCCACGGTTGGGAGTTAAATCGATTTCTATAATAATTAATAATGGAAGGACTGAATATGAAGTCAACAACACATAATCTTCAGATGCAGGCTTACTCTAAGCAGCGGAAATCAACTTTTCCGCTGCTGGGAAGTATATTGCTCGCATTACTTGCGCCGACTGTTCAAGGGGCAAATAATGCCGCTTGTGCATACAAAGATATTGATGTTGCCCAATACGGCAATAAACCGTTTCAAAATCCTCCTGAAATAGTCTCCGTCAATGGCAGCCTGAATACGGAATTGTTGGCGAAGTACACTGATCCGCAGACCATTTCGCTCGGAGGCTGTCCATTAACTTTACGCACATTCAACGGTCAGTTAGTGGGACCGACGTTACGCATCAAACAAGGCGATACTATAAATCTGAAACTGAATAATCAGTTACCTAAAGAAACGCCGGATCAAATTCAGCGGCAATTCGAGCAAGAGAACCAGAACGCTTATCTGTCCACGACTCCCGCGTCGTTTAACACTACCAATATGCATTATCACGGTTTACATGTTTCACCGACTGGTAACAGCGACAATGTGCTGATCGCCATCGAGCCGAAAAGCGCACCCACGGAGACGAAAGCCGGGGACGTTCCGAAGATGACGCCGGGACGCGCAGCGCTGGTCGTGCTGATGAACCGCTATCTCGGCGGGTTGATGGACCCGTTCGTGACGCTGCTCGAAGTTCACAAGCTGCTGTATTTCATGCAGGAAGCGGGCGAGCCGCTGCGGCTCCGATACGCCAAGGCGCCTTACGGCCCCTATGCGGAGAATCTGCGGCATGTGCTGAGGGCG
>CAZJOY010000261.1:0-5866 GCA_964547705.1 uncultured Methylobacter sp.
AAACGTCATCGAACGTGAGCGCTTCCTGGAGAATTTGCATAGACCACACCTTATAACTCTGTGAAAAATAACCGCGTATTATACAGTGTGGGAGAGGTATAGCGCGAGTGAAAGCCGTAATTTGTTGAATAATTGAGGCGTTTTGGGTTGAGAAATAGTGAGTTTGCGGCGTCTAGCGTTTGGGTTTATTATCAGCGGCCGTTGTGAGTGGATATGCTTAAATTTTTCGTAGTTTCATCTACTATCAGCTGAATTAGTCATGTAGGGGGCATCGCGCCCCTTTTCGATAACTGAAATCCCACAAATGGTGCGCGATGCGCACTCTACGAGACTAAATCTACGCAGCAGGATGAAATACATTAATTTTTAAAGTCATTAGATGAACAAATGATGAAATATTTTGCGTCTATCACAATTGAATATTTTAACACCAGGCCAGCGCGGCCAATTTAAGGAGTTTCTATGATTGTTGGAAATAAAGAACTATACGAAGAAGCAATGGAGTCTTTGGAAAGAATTCAGAAGTTCGACGTAGCTGAATTGCCAAGAGTATCTGACCTGGGAAGTAAACTGAATTTTAGTGAAGTAGTTGAACCAGCTCAGCTAGCTTATCGAGTTGTATAAAAGATTGTCTTTAACTGCTCTTCAAGATTTTCCAGATAACACTCTCACTTCAATTCGAGATAATGCAAATAATCATTACAATTTATTTTATCAAATTTTAGAATTTGACCCTGGATTACAAGACCCTAATCCTGCACGGACGAAAATAATTAATCAGGTTGCGTCAGCATATCCACCTGCTTTTCAAGCCCTACATCCTTACATTTCATATTCTTTACATAGATCTGCTGACTTTCAACGCCTGGACTCTGACGCAAGAGCTACTCTTCAAGCTATTGAAGACAAATCAACCAAAATTGCTGAAAACTTATCTCAACACGAAATTGATGCGAAAGCGGCACTTGACGAAATACGGCGGGTTGCAGCGGAAGAAGGTGTTACTAAACAAGCTGTGCACTTTAATGCAGAACATGAACATCACACAGCGGAAGCACATAGTTGGCAAATATATACTGTGCGGCTTTCCATAGCGCTCGGTATTTTTGCCATTCTGAGTTTATTTTTGCATAAGATACCGTTTTTGAAACCAGAAAATACTTATGACGCAGTGCAATTATCAATTAGTAAATTTCTCATTTTTTCTGTTATGGCTTATATGCTATTTCTGTCTGCCAAAAACTTCTTGAATCATAAGCACAATGCGATTGTTAATAAGCACCGCCAGAACGCTCTTATGACGCACACTGCTCTCGTTGAAGCCTCTGGAAATGATGGAGTTAGAGATGCTGTACTACTCCAAGCATCAAGTTGTATTTTTTCACCTCAAGCTACAGGTTATGCTTCTGGGACTGAAAATGATGTTTCAAATCAAAAGTCCATGGTCGAAATATTATCAAGGCCAGTAGTAGCTCAGGCCATAAAAGAGGTTAGCAAGTAACGCTGTAAGGAGGATTCGCCACAAGACAATACACCACAAATACTACTTTTTCGCCGATTGCATTTTCAGCAATGCCAGCTTTTTCTTTTTCGCCCGCTCCGCTTTTTTTCCGCTTCTTCTTTTCCCTTGCGTAAGCAACGGGCATCGTAGCCAGGTAGGGGGCGCATCGCGCCCCTTTTCGATATCAAATTCCGCAAATGGTGCGCGGTGCGCACCCTACAACACTAAAGTCCTGTAGGCCGGATACCCACAGGCCACAAGCAAGCCGGTTCAAGCAATAGCGAAAACCGGTATTGCCTACATGGACAGATATTTGCTCCTGCAATATCTGCATTCACCACATCCCTGTGGATTATGTAGGCAAGGAGCGGAAGCTTTTCCGGTAAACACCCCAATCTGTTGCCCCGTCTGCGATGCTTATCATCCCCCACCTACACCGCAGTTCAGTTAGCTATGATTTAAGTTTTCCCCTACAATCACACGCTTTTTTATTAATTTTAGGGAGAACAAACTTGAAAAAACAACATTTACTAACCGCTATCGCTCTGCCATTGTTGCTGTTACTCGCAGGTTGCGAAGCCACTAATCCGACCAAGGAAGCCAATGCCGAACCTGTTGAAGCAGCGGCGCTTAGCAACCCAACCACCGCTCCAGCGCCAGCAGCTCAGCCTGCCGCATCGCCGGTACCGGAAGCAGAGCATTGCGCCAAACATCAACATGGCAGCGATCATAACTGCACCAAGCATTGCACAACGCACAAAGGCAAAATGGACAAAGCCTGCAAAACCCATTGCTCGCACAAAGCAGTTGCCGATCACAATTGCGTAAAACATTGCGCCGACCATAAAGACAAAAAAGATAAAGTCTGCGTCGAGCACTGCTCAAAACACAACGCATCGACAGCACATCAATGTGGAACCGGTGAAAAATGCGACATGCCCAAGCATAAATAGGTCTCAACTTGATTGTCGACTTTTTGTGAATTGATCAGTCGAAATGTCGGGCAACGGAAAAACTGTTGCCCGATCTACATAAATTACAGAGTTTTCAATTTAAATAAGTTACTAACCATTAACAATCTACGTCATTCTTATTGTCGCTGGAATGCAGGCTTTGCCTGCGCTGGCAAGCAGAGCTTGCACTCCAAACACACCCTTTAGTAATTAACTGAATTTGAAAACGCTGTAACTAGCGGTTTGCTCAGGCAAAAAAGCCCTACACCAGCCTTCTTCATTAGCCGCCTGCATTTTCAGTAACATCAACTTTCTCTTCCTCGCCCGCTCTGCTTTTTCCGTTTCTTTTTTCCTTATACAAACAACAGTACCAATCACGCTGTTTTGCCTTCGCGTTTTTTATTAACTTTTTTCTTTCTGCGCACTATCTCTACCTAAAACTGATAGCCGGCAAAGAGGGAATAATCATTGCCGCTAATTATGCCCCTATTTATAATGTTTAGTTGCTATACCAACTGAGTTTAGGAGTAATAAATATGAGCGCATTGGATGAATTAAGAAGAAAAGCAGACGAAAAGAAAGCGGCTGAACTCCAGGAAAAATTAATCAGTGAACAGTTGGAAGAAAGCTATCAGTCTAAACTCTTGCCCAAAATGCAGCTTTTTTACGATGCGTTGAATGAAACCATTAAACACCTAAGCTTTCTTGAAGAACCCATCATTGCTAAAAATTACTCCAACCGCTATCCGCAATTTGGCAATCTGCTTCAGACAAACTATAAGATTAATACCGATGGCCGCTCAGGTCTTGCCAGCTATGACCGGTTAATGGAAATTAATTTAAGTTTCATCTGCGAAGGCAAAGGGGGTTTTAGCTACCCTGTGGCATCCAAGTATTTGATAGAAAAAGAGGTGAGTTTTCTTCAAGCCAATCGGTTAAATTTCGACTGGAAATTTCTGACGCCGAAGGATGGCAAAGCGTACGCTAACTTTACTGTTAAAAGGAATGTTCCTGTTCGTTTTCGAATTGAGGTTCTATATGAACTTTCCCGGTTGAAATTGACCGTCGAAAATCATGAAAACCTTGAAACCCACAGCAAAGAGTTTTCACCCGAACAACTTGACGATAATTTTTTAGACATCCTTCTGAATTATTTTTTGCGCAAAGACAGCCGGCTTTTGGTAAAACTGGGCGGAATTTCGGCTGAACACAAAACCGCCATTAAAACAGCCGTTCATAAGAATTTTTCCAATTTTCAACAAGAACAAGCCCAGCTATTAGAAAAAATAAAATTTGAGGACGAACCCAAGATTCAACCGACAGCATCAGGAAAAATAGAATTCGTGAAAAATCTTTTTTCTAAATTTCATAAATAACTTCTGTATTCAGCTGTATATCCCAACCAGCCCTGAAGCAAGAGCCTATTGCTATTTTTTCGCCGACTGCATTTTCAGCAACGCCAGCTTTTTCTTTTTTGCCCGTTCCGCTTTTTCAATCTCTTCTTTTTCCTTGCGCAAACAGCGCGCATCGTAGCGCCGTTTTGCCTGTGCGGATTTTTGCTTACGGCTGACTTCGGCATGATTTAGCGGCGCAGGTTGCATAACGATGCAATCGACCGGGCAAGGCGCTACGCATAATTCACATCCGGTACATTCCGAAGCGATAACGGTGTGCATGAATTTCGACGCACCCAATATCGCATCGACAGGGCAGGCGGCGATGCATTTAGTGCAGCCGATACAATCTTCTTCAACAATAAACGCGACGCTTGCAGGCTTATGCACACCGAATTCGGTATTCAGAGGCTTGACGGGTACGCCCAATAAATCGGCTAGATCGCGTATGCCTTCGTCGCCACTGGGCGGGCATTGGTTGATGTCAGCCACGCCCGAGGCGATGGCCTCGGCATAAGGGCGACAGCCTTGGAAGCTACATTGTCCGCATTGGGTCTGCGGCAGCAACGCATTTATTTGGTCGATCAAGGAAGGGGATTTAGGTGAAACAGGCATTGTCATAGCGGCAATTAGCAATTGATAGTTTCTACGCTCCGGCGTACCCTCTGGGGCATAAATGGGAATTCAGTCTACAACCCTCCAGCGTTGCGGGGACGCTAGAGCGTCTACTACGGCATTCCCACGCCGGAGCGTGGGAACGATAAAAAACAAAGTTACTTAACCCGCATCCCCGGCTGCGCACCTTCATCGGGACTCAAAACCCAAATATCCTTGCCGCCGGGGCCTGCGGCCAATACCATGCCTTCGGACATACCAAAGCGCATTTTTCTCGGTGCAAGATTGGCGATAACCAAGGTTAATTTTCCTTCCAGATCTTCCGGGCTGTAGGCCGATTTAATCCCGGCAAAGATATTGCGGGTTTCATCGCCGATGTCCACAGTCAACTGCAACAACTTATCCGCGCCTTCGACATGATGGGCCTTGATGATTCTGGCGATACGCAAATCCAGCTTGGCAAAATCTTCAAACTCGATAGTGTCGGCAATCGGCTCGCATTTCTTAGCTTTCGGAGGCTCGGCGGTTTTTTCCAAATTTTCTTTGGAAGCTTCGATAATTGCCGCGATTTTATCGGCCTCAACCCGCGTCATTAAAGGCTTGAACTCATTGATCACATGACTCAACAAAGGCTTGGCGCCGGCCGGCCAAACTTGTGCATCGATATTTAAAAAGCTTTCCGCATTGCTTGCCAACACTGGAAGCACAGGCTTTAAATACACAGCCAGCAAGCGGAACAGGTTGAGCCCCATCGTGCAGACTTCGTGCAGTTCTCTGTCCCTGCCTTCTTCTTTGGCTATCAACCAGGGCTTAAGCTCGTCGATATACTGGTTGGCTTTATCGGCCAGCGCCATGATTTCGCGCATCGCCTTGCCGAACTCACGCGTTTCGTAAAACCCGGCGATTTGCTCGTTGGCCTCGATAAATTCATGGAACAAAGCTTGTTCCGAACATTGCTCGGACAATTTATTGTCAAAGCGTTTGGCGATAAACCCGCTGCAACGGCTGGCGATATTGACTACTTTGCCGACCAAGTCGGAATTAACCCGCTGGCTGAAATCGTCGAAATTCAAGTCGATGTCATCAACGCCGGCGCTGAGCTTGGCGGCGAAGTAGTAACGCAGGTATTCAGGATTCAGGTGATCCAGGTAAGTTCTGGCTTTGATAAACGTGCCACGCGATTTGGACATTTTTTCGCCGTTCACGGTCAAAAAGCCGTGCGCGAAAATCGCGCTCGGCGTCCTGAAATGCGCGCCGTTCAGCATTGCAGGCCAGAATAGGGCATGGAAATAGATGATGTCTTTTCCGATGAAGTGATACAGCTCGGCGTCGCTGTTTTTGGACCAGAACTCATTGAAATCAAGCCCCTGTTTCTCGCAGAGGTTTTTAAAGCTGGCCATGTA
>CAZJOY010000262.1:0-5819 GCA_964547705.1 uncultured Methylobacter sp.
TCCTCACCCCAACCCTCTCCAGCAGGAGAGGGAGCTTTTTTTCTTAACTTAATGGTAGTGAAGCTCCTGCGTGGGAACCCGGATGACGAAGCTTCGCGAGACGGGAAGCTGCGACTGCATGGATGCAGGAGGAAGGCAGAAAACGGCTCCATGCGTAATCTGCATTCGCCACATCCCTGTGGTTTAGCAACGCAGGAGCGGTTGCCGAGAGCTTCCACTACCGAATTCCCAAGCTCCAGCTTAGGAACTAGCGAAATAGCTACATTAAACCGGCATTGACGAGAGTAAATATGCAGATAAACAAGTTTTTAATAACAGCTTTGTGCTTCGGAGCAAGTTTAGCGACAGCCCAAGCCGAACAAAACAAAGCGCTAAAGGTCTGCGCGGCGGAAAACGAAATGCCTTATTCCAATAAGGCGGGCGAAGGCTTCGAGAATAAATTGGCGGAACTGGTCGGCAAAGCGCTGGGCAAAAAAGTCGAATATGTGTTCTGGAACGATCCGCGTTATTACATACGGGACACTTTGTATAAGGAACTGTGCGATGTGGTGCTCGGAGTTGATAAAGGCGATCCGAGTGTTTTAACCACTCAGCCTTATTACCGTTCCGGCTATGTCTTCATCTCGCGTGAGGCCGATAACCTGGTTTTGGAAAATTGGTCCAGCGATGTGTTACGCAAAGTAAAACTCATCGCTTTTGTGCCCGGCACGCCGCCGGAAGCGATGCTGCGGGCTATCGGGCGTTATAACGATATGTTCAATTATTCCCAGGAGCTGGTGGGCTTTAAATCCAGGCGTAATCAGTATGTGAAATACGAGTCGTCGAAACTGGTTTCCGAAGTTTCATCGGGTCATGCCGAAGTGGCCGCGCTTTGGGGGCCGTCCGCCGCGCGTTATGTCAAAGCATCGGCAACGCCGTTAACGATGACGATGATTCCTGACGACAATGTGCGCGCCGACGGGCAAAAAGTCGACTTTCATTACAGCACATCAATGGGCGTTCGAAAAAACGACCCAAGCTTACTAGCTCAGTTGAATAAAGTTATTGAAGACAACCAAGATGAAATAACCGAGTTGCTGGAAGAAGAAGGTATTCCTTTAGTCGATGAACCCGATGCGCCGCAACCCTAAATAGAGATATTAATATGAAGAAAAAATTATTCGCCGTAGCGGCTGTCAGCACTGCGTTGATCAGCACTGCGGCTGTAGCGGAAATAACCTTTCGTAACGCGATTACCGGCGCGCCGCTGGATATGAGCGTCGCCAAATCGGGCGGTAACGAGGCTGTTTTCAATCAATTCAAGGAAACCGGAAAAAATCCTTACAACGGCGATAAGGAAGCCATACAAAAAGGTCATGATCTTTATTTGACCGCCTGCTCCGGTTGTCACGGCCACGAAGCCGAAGGTAAATTGGGGCCCGGACTGGCCGACGATTACTGGACCTATCCGGCTAATGCGACTGACAAGGGCTTGTTCGAGGTCTTGTTCGGCGGCGCTAACGGCATGATGGGGCCGCAATACGTCAACTTATCAACCGATGAAATGCTGAAGATTATGTCCTGGATACGGGACATCTATAACGGCGATCCTAAAAAAGCCAAGTGGTTAAAATAAAGAGAGGAAAAACCCATGAAAAAAATGCTTTTACTTAATGCAGGTGTGGTGTTGGCGGTGTTGTCCTATTCGGCTATCGCTTACGACGGTCAAAATTGCAGCGAACCCGGCGTTTGCTGGGAACCCAAGCCGGGCTATCCGGACAAAGTCGCGGGCAGCAAGTACGACCCGAAACACGATGTCAATGAACTGAACAAACAAGCCCAGTCGGTTGTGGAAATGGAAGCCCGCAATAAAAAACGTCAGGAACATTTAGCCAAGACCGGCAAGTTTGTTTATGACGTAGACGATATCGAGTAAGCCTTGTTTTGGGCATAAATGCATTCTACCCTTCCGTCCCCTTGTGAGTCTGTTTGTATCTTATGCCCTTTTTTTACTTTGCGTAGTGTTTGGATTTAACAATAGAACACGGATGACACGGATTTGACCGATAAACACAGATAAAAAATCCGTTCAAACCCGTTTAATCCGTGTCATCCGTGTTCCATTAATCATGGTTTGCCTACGCTGAATAGTTACGAAGTTTTTTACAAAGCCAATGAACACAAACACCCAACTTACCGATTGGCGCGAACTGGCATTACAGTTTGAACAGCAAATCAACCAAACCGTTATCGGCCTGCAACCCGCGGTCAGGAATATCGTGCTGGCCGTTTTCGCCAGAGGCCATGTATTGCTGGAAGGCAATGTCGGCGTCGGTAAAACCACATTGTTAAGAGCGGTTGCGCAAGGCTTGGGCGGCGACTATCAACGGATTGAAGGAACCATTGACCTGATGCCCGCCGACTTGATCTATTACACCTATTTAAACGACCAAGGCCGTCCGTGCGTCGATCCGGGGCCGTTGCTGAAACACGGCGACACCCTCGCCACCTTCTTCTTTAACGAAATCAATCGCGCCCGTCCGCAAGTCCATGCCCTGCTGTTACGGGCGATGGCCGAACGCAGCATCAACGCTTTCAACCGCGACTACGCACTGCCGCATATCCAGGTTTTTGCAGATCGCAACCGTGTCGAAAAAGAAGAAACTTTCGAGCTGCCCGCGGCCGCCAAAGATCGCTTCATGATGGAAATCCACATCGATATGCCCGACTCGGATAAGGTGTTGGATGAGTTGATGTTTAACCCGCGCTTTCATGATACCGACCGACTTATCCAAGGCGTCACCGGCAGCGGCGTTTACTACCGGCTCAATGAGCTGGCGCAAACGCTGCAACAACAGATACAAACCAGTCCCAGGCTGCATGCTTACGCGTTGGCTTTATGGAAAGCCACGCATCGGCCGCAACACTACGGCGTTCAACTGAGCGACGTCGAAATGCCGCAATTGTTAATGGCCGGAGCCAGCCCGCGCGCGATGAGTTATTTGATCCGCGCCGCCAAAACCCGCGCCTGGCTGGAAAGCCGGGATCATGTGTTGCCTGAAGATTTGCAAGCGGTTTTTCCGGTTTGCATGACGCACCGGCTGTTTTTAAACCCGATGTATGCCTATAGGAAAGAACAGCTGCTGCCTGAATTAATAACGGGCATTTTGAATCAGGTGGCTGCGCCATAGTAAAAAGCTTCACCACGAAGACACGAAGAGCACGAAGTTTTATATTTTTTCCTTCGTATCTTCGTGGTGAATTAATCGATCTATCATAACCTCCCTCTATGACCGAAACGCTACATTACCGCCTACCCTGGCAATCCAGTTCCGTTTATCCGGGAGCGCATCCCGGACAAATGATCGGCGCCGGACAGTTGTTCAAGCGCCACGAACCGCTGATTGCCAGCCCCGACCCCAGACGCATAGACTTGCGCGCCAGCGTACTCGACCCGTTTTCAGGCTATCGGGTGCGCGTCTATCAGCAGCAAAGCACCGTCAACGTCTATCTGCTTGCCGATATGTCGGCATCGATGGGCTACGCCGATAAACAACAAACCTTGATCCGGTTTTTGTTGACCGCTGCCCATTCGGCTTTCGATTACGGCGACAAATTCGGTTTTATCGGCTGCACCGAGCGTATCGAACACAGCCGGCTGCTTCCTGCCGGTCGGCACTTGGGGCGGGTATCGGCACTGGCAAAACAACTGCAAGGCCTGACCTTTACCGGCAGCGCAAACGGGCTGCAAAACGCCTCGGCCTTTTTGCCTGCCGAACGTTCGCTGGTATTTTTATTATCCGACTGTCATTTTCCGCTTGCCCAATTGCGCGCGGTGCTGGGTTCGTTGCAAGGCCACGATGTAATCCCGCTCGTGCTATGGAATCAGGACGAATACGCCGACTTGCCCAACTGGGGCCTGATTTCATTCCAAGATATGGAAAACCACGAGAGCCGCACGCTGTTCATGCGCCCGGCATTACGGCAAAAAATAATGGCAACCTACCGTCAGCGTCAACGCGAGTTGAAAAACAGCTTCAGGGCTTTCGGCACTGAGCCGTTGTTCATTACCGAACCTTACAGCACACAAACCGTTAACCGCCATTTGCAGCAGAGACTGGCATGAGAATCGCCCTAATCCTGATATTTTCGCTGCTGGGCTGTTCCGGCTCGATTGACGAGCCGGTCAGTTACTTTAACGTCGAAACGCCGCGCCCGTTCGGTTATGTTAACGGCGATGAAATTCCCCAGCGCATCATTATCGAAACCCGTTCGGGTATCACCTTGCAAACCGGCAGCTTACCGGCCAAAGGCCAAATCAATCGCTGGCTTAACCTGAACCGGGTCACGGTTAAGCAAAGCGGACAGCGCTACCAAATCGACTTGCGTTACCAAGTTTTTTACGCCCCGCTGGAGGTTAAAGCATTAACCCTGCCCGGCTTTACCGTGCAGCTCAGCCAGGGTGAAAAAACTGTCGGCAAAAGCATACCGGCCTGGACGTTTACCCTGTCCCCGCTCCGGGAGCTGGTGGTGCGCCAAAGCGAACAGGGCGAGTACATGCGTCCCGACAGTCCGCCGTCGTTATTGGCGAATGACCGGGCTTGGTACGGATTGGCCGCCGGCCTGAGCGTTGCCGCGCTGATAGCGGCGTACCTGGGTTATTTATACGCTTGCTTTCCAGGCCTATCGCGACGCACCGTGTTTAAACGGGCGTTGCGAAAATTGGCGGGCTTGTCCAAAGCCGACATGGAGCAAGCCTTGACCATTGTCCATCAAGCCTTGAACAACCTTAACGGGCAGCCGCTGTTTGCTAACCGCTTAAGCGATTTTTACCGGCGTAACCCGCAGTATCGGCAAATCAGCTCCCAATTGGCTTGGTTTTTCAACTACTCCAACCGCTATTTCTTTTCCGACGGTATGATTGCGGTAACGCAGGATCTGCAACAACTCAAAGACTTTTGCGAACACTGCCGGAAAATCGAGCGGGGCAGCCGATGAATTTGGCGGTCGATACCCCGTGGATCCTGTCGGGCCTGCTGCTCACTCTGTTGCCGCTGTTCAATAGCGGTATGCGCGCCGGCCCCGCTCCGTGGCTCAGCTTGATACCCGCCGATACATTATCGGTTTTCATCGCCTGCTGTTTACGGCTGTGCGCAATCGCGGCAATCGCAGGGCTGGTGCTGGGCATGGCGGGCCTGCATCGCACCGAACAAAGCAGGGAGCGGATAGGTCACGGCGCGCATATCGTGTTATTGCTGGATCGCAGCAGCAGCATGGATAACAGCTTTGCCGGACGCGCACCGAACGGCTCGGATGAATCGAAAGCCACAGCCGCGCGACGTCTGTTGACCGATTTTGTCGAGCATCGGCAAACCGATTTGATCGGAGTCGCGGAATACAGCACTTCGCCGTTATTCGTAATGCCGCTGACCGAAAACAAAAACGCGGTGCAGGCGGCGATTGCAGCGACTGCGACACCCGCACTGGGTTTTACCCATGTCAGCAAAGGCTTGGGCATGGCCATCTCGTTTTTTGAACAACAACCCGTTACCGGTTCCCGTATTGTGTTGCTGGTTTCGGACGGCGCGGCGGCAATCGATCACGACAGCGAATTGAAACTGCGGGAGTGGTTCAGGAAGCAACAAGTCAGGCTGTACTGGATTTTCCTGCGCACCGCTAACAGCCCCGGCATTTTCGATCAACCTGAAGACAGCCGGGACGACAATGCCCAAGCGATGCCGGAACTGTATCTGCACAAGTTCTTTTCCGGCTTGGGCAGTCCCTATCAGGCTTATGAAGCGGAAAGCCCGGACGCATTAACACAGGCGATTGCCGACATC
>CAZJOY010000263.1:0-5787 GCA_964547705.1 uncultured Methylobacter sp.
CTCAGACTTTGCAGACTGGCAAGGGTAGACAAATCCTTTGTTGATCGTTTTCAGAAACTATGCATTAGAAGGCTCTCAGCTTTCAGAAGTACAAACAGGTTATGATCCTTCTGAAGGAAATCTTTTGTATTTCAATGTAAAAGGCCCTTATTCGACAAGAGACGGTCAAAAAGTTAATCCACGAGAGACTTTTTATTCTTGGACTTCACAATTTTCGGAAGAAAAAATTGCAGGTACTTTCAATTTCTCTGGCATTGGCCAGTGCTACAAGTATTCTACATGCAGAAGGCAATATTAACGCAGGAAAAGAAAAATCAACATCCTGCGCCAGTTGTCACGGAGAAGACGGTAACAGCATGGTAGCAACATTCCCCAAGCTTGCACAGCAGCATTCTTCTTATCTAACAAGGCAATTACAAGCATTTAAAGACGGTAGCCGTAGCGATCCAATGATGTCGGCCATAGCGCTGACATTATCCGATGGAGATATAAAAGATGTTTCCGCTTACTACGCGACCCAAAAAATTTCGGAAAATGCTCTTCCTGTCTTAGACTCTGACGATGAAAGCGAAAAACCGGGAGATGAGAAAAAAGATCCTGTCCAGGCCATGATTGCTAAAGGCGCCGACCTTTACCGTAACGGCAACCTGCAAAGCGAAGTCTCCGCGTGTATCGCTTGCCATGGCCCTTTTGGCGAAGGCAATAAACCCGCTTCATTCCCGGCATTAAAATCGCAACACGCCGACTATTTGATAAAAGCACTCACTGACTTTAAATCCGGCGCACGCAGCAACAACCCGGAAAACATTATGCACATGATTGCAAAGAAAATGACTAATGAAGAAATAAAAGCCGTTTCATACCGCATCTCAATGATGAAATAAGCGTAGGGCGGTTTCGCATCACGACTGCATGGATGCAGGAGGTAGAGCAACGCAGGAGCAGTTGCCGAGCAAACCGCCAAACTTTATGTACGAATGCGCCCCGACGAAACCTTATAGAGAACCTAGCTATGTTCAAAAAAATCGCTCAAACCAGCTTACTGATTTTATTATTTTCTTTTTCAGCCTTGTTAAAGGCCGAATCGGCCGGCTACGAAACCCTATCTCCGGCACAGCCTACCCATAATCCCGACAAAGTCGAAGTCATTGAATTCTTCTGGTATGGTTGCCCGCATTGCTATAGCTTCGAACCTGTACTGGAAAAATGGGTAAAAAATCTGCCTAAAAACGTCGAATTTATTCGTCAGCCCGCTGTATTCAGTGATCTTTGGGGCAAGCATGCCAAAGCTTATTTTACTGCCGAAGCACTGGGTGTAGTCGATAAGATTCATGCCGACTTTTTCGACGCGATACAAAACAAAAAACAAAATCTTGAAACCGAAGACCAACTGGCTAAGTTCTTTGTTGCGCATGGCGTTAACGAAACCGAATTCCATAATGCTTACAATTCATTTTTAGTCGATTCAAAAATGCGCCAAGCAGCTGCTACTGCCGGCCGTTACGGTGTAACCGGCGTTCCTGCCATTATTGTTAACGGCAAATATAAGACGAATGGCCCTCTAGCTGGCTCTCAAGAAAAAATGATAGACGTTGTCAATCAGCTAATTCAAAAGGAAAGCACTACAAAGTAACTGCTGTACCGCACTAATAGATTACTGTTTTTTAAAATGATGAAGCGGCGGCTCTCAAAACCGCCCATTCATAAATTGCACAAGCTATTTAATTTTCTCATTCATCATTAACAATATCCTTCATGAGTATTTTTAACAAGGCAGCTGACCAGGATAAATGGAAAGAGAAGTATTTAAACCTGCTTGATGAACAGGAACAATCTGCAGAATCCAATAAAGAAAAAGAAGAGCTGCTCTGCAAGACAATAGTACGCCTGACTATTGCGACCGCAGGGCTGGATCCGCTCTTGGATCCTCATCTGCTACGTATCCGTGATCAACTAAAAAACGGCATAGATAGCCAGACACTTAAAAATGAGCTAGAAAAATTCACCAACTCCGTTGCTCAAATCAAGCATACGCCGAGCCAGTCGGTAGAAATCGAGCCGCTATTTAATTTCCTGCTTCAGCGATACACGGCTGAAAAACAACAAGAATTATTAAAACTGCTGAAAAATAAAGCTGAGACGGCAAAATTCGAGACGTCCACGCAATTATTTATCGCCATACTTGAAGCTATCGAATCCAGTGATACCCCGGCAACCAACATTCTTGCCAATCACATCGATATAGGAATTGTCAGCCGGCAATTATTGCTTTTTCTGGAAGGCATTGAAATACCCAGCGCTTTTGACCAACAGGCACAAACTGCAAAACAACTACTTGCCGCTGGTAATCAGACTACAGCGTCTTTTGAAACGATTCTGGACAAATCTTTCAAACTGCTGCTTAAAATCAAGCAGCATAATCAATCCGAACAACAAGATATCGATAAATTTCTCTCTCATATTACCGAACAATTGGCGGTGCTGGACGTCAGCATTATGGGAGCCAGTACCGCAGCACAACAATCAGCCGAAAACAGAAACAAGCTCGACCAATCCGTTTCCGAACAAATGGAGCAATTGCAGTTAAGCTCAAGCAATGCCACCAAACTGGAGCCATTGAAAGGAATCATTAACAGTCGATTGGCGAGTATTGCCAAAGAAATCCAGGAACACAGCCAAAAAGAAGCTATTCAGCGTCAAAAAACACAGCAACAACTCGATGACCTGGTCAATAAAATAAAAGAAATGGAATCGGAATCCAGCGAGCTTAAATCAAAGCTAAAAATTGCCAATACCCAGGCATTGCGCGACACATTAACAGGCCTGCCTAATCGCCATGCCTACAATGAGCGCCTGGAAACCGAACTGGCTCGCTGGAAACGTTACCGTACACCATTAAGTATTATCATCTGGGATATTGATCATTTTAAGAATATTAATGATAGCTACGGCCATAAAGCCGGCGATAAAGTACTGCTGTTGATCGCTAAACAATTGTCCGATCACTCCCGAGCAACCGACTTCATCTCCCGCTTTGGCGGCGAAGAATTTACGATGCTGCTACCGAACACTGACGGTCCATCGGCTTTAATCCTGGCTAACCAACTTCGCCAAACAATTGAAAAAACCGGTTTTAACGCCAGCGGCTCTTCCGTTACCATTACCATTTCCTGCGGCGTTACCCAATTTGTCCTGGACGACACCGATGAAACAGCGTTTGAACGTGCCGACCAAGCGCTTTATCAGGCTAAACAAGAAGGCCGCAACCGATGCTGCATTTTTTAAAATCTCTGGCTTGGGTATTATTTGGCCGGATGGCGGTTATGGCGGCGTTTTAGCCGGATTGGCAAAAAGACATGTTCACCATTATTAAGCGGACGGACACCATTCGAGGCAAGTTTGTGGTGTTACTTCACCGGTGGGTTGTTGATTTTTTTGCCTAGCTTAAAAACTCAGGACGCCCCTCCAAGGATTATGAACGCCTACCCGATACAGCCGAGGTACTCTGTAAAAATCTGCACAAACACCAGGTCTTTACATAATTCTTCGGAGCCCTTCGGCATTCCCTGCTAATCTAAACTTTTTACAACTGACCCGGATAAGTAGTAGACGCAAGTTTATTCTCCCTCTACCAGATCAAATCATCAGGAACCTGATAAGCTGCATAGGGATCATCCGCGACATCGGTGGTTTTATTGGGCTCATTAAAGACGATTACACTGGCCGCATCGCGAGACAATATTTTTCTTGCCGCCTCGGCGCCCACCACTTCATAGTTTGCCCCTAACTTTACAATAGCCAGACGTCCTTCGACAATTTGATCGCGCATCGTCCCGGAAACGTATAGCCGTTTAACTTTATTATCGTCGGTAAAATTGTAGGCCATGCCTTCAGGATCGACAGGCAACCGGTTTAATTCAATAATCTGTTTTATTTGAGCCGCCAACTGTTTTTGCTCTTCCTGCCGCTGACGTAATTGATTAAGTTCCCTATCCCTTTCAATTTTCTCAGCCTGGGCTTTTTGAGCCAGTTCTTTAGCCTCATCAACCACTTCGACTTTATTCTTGCGTTGCTGCTGGGTTTGTTTGCGTTTATCCGATTTAACGCTTTTGGCTTTAGACGCGCTAACTAAGCCGGACTTTAATAATTGTTCTTGTAGTGAAAGTTTCATTTTAAAATTTACTTAATCCCGTATTCCATCATTGAATGAAAACAAAAATCTTCGTTAAGATTTTACTCTGGCCTTTTCTGCTCATTTTTGCAAGTCCAGAACCTAGAGATAAAATATCATACTGTTATTATCATTGGTGGGGAAGTATGAACACTCAAAGGAATCCATTAATAATGGCTTCTTTTGAAGAGTCTATATACTTTTATATGATGTCCATGATTTTCAAAATGGTCAGATATATCAATAAATTGAGATTTTATGCCGCAAATCTGTATAAAAATTTCGCAGCCCTAGCCCAATAGATTATGTTATCAGACAGACTCACGAAGTAACGCTATGTAGAATATCTGATCGGCACGCCGATCAACTACACAAGCGTCAACCTGTCCACGCATTTGGACAATGTCAGCCACGACGTGATAAGCAACTTCCTGAAATAGAGTCGGATGACGGCGCGGCACGTGTGGGGAACCGGTCAAGGGGCTGATCGACAATACACAGATTGATGACAGCGTGCAGAACAAGCGCTATACCAAGCCGATCAAGCGGGTCAAACCTGATACAGCGGCACCGCGGGAGAGGCTAGCGCAAGTTCTAGTTAGGTATTGATGAAACGTATTTTCACAAACTGCGGAGCATGGCCGCCGTGTAACATAAAGCTATTGGGGCTAACATCCTGCCGAAGCGAACCAAGTGGATAAAGGACCGACATCCAACAACTGGCTATTCGGCCCGACATAGTAAACATGACTATCGGCGGAAGAAATGCCGAGGTATGAATTTGTAGTCGGGTAATAGCGATAGATATAAGGCGACTGCGTTTGCGATACAGGGCCTTTGGGAGAAAATAATTGTGCGTAGTTGTTTTCGGCCCAATTTAAGAAACACTCAGAGCGTGATACTTGGGCAGCAGCCGTTATTGTTTCCGATAGTATCCCGTGCCCTCCTTCCATTGGAAATACCGGGTTATGCCAGGATAAATCGTACATGCAGGTCCGCCCCATCAAGCCGCCCGCCGAGCAGTCCATGTAGGCCAATTGAGCCTGATCCGTGGCGCCAAGCGCAGGATCCGCGGCATTAAAATTAATGGTGACGGCGACGTTGTTGTTTACGGGGGGATTGGTGCCAATTTCCGTTGTATTTAAGGCATAAACCCTGGCATTGATGCCCCCTTTCCCATCGCTCTCGGAGCTCAGTTGATAATTGAGGATTTCCTTGTTGCCCATCAGGACGTCGTCCAGTATGCCGTGTAGATTGCTGACTTTTTGAGTCGCAGCATCATAATCAAACGATCCGGTGAAGACAGTATCATCCAGAAAAGTCACCGAGACTTCATAATGCTTGGTATCGGCTCGCGCGCTGACAGCCGTGATGAACAATGCGGTAAACAATATCAGTGGTTTCATTTTAATATTCCTTAGTGGTTTTATTTCGCACATGATCATAAACTTCTGATATTTATTAGAATATGGACAGTAATAACTTCCCGATATGGATCGCCGAAATTTTCCGTTCGCCCTGAGCTTGTCGAAGGGTGAGCGGAAAATTTTGGCCTACCGCGTCAAGCCGAACATGCTTCGACAGGGCTCTCCTGAGTTTATCGAAGGCCTCCGCAC
>CAZJOY010000264.1:0-5777 GCA_964547705.1 uncultured Methylobacter sp.
AAACGCCACCTCGCGCTACGCTTAGGTGGCCTTATCCGGCCTACTTTGAGAAGTATATAACGCGACGAGCGCGCTGCGCCGCGAGCCACGGTTAGCGTATAGAAATCAGGCATCTTACTAATACGGGACGCAGCGCGTCCTGCAATGCATTCCCACATAGCGCGTGGGAACGAGGATGAAAAAAATCATGACCGACATAACACAGGTCGGGCAACAGCAAGCCAACCGCGCTCAGCTGATTGCCAGACTCAGAAAAACCGACACACCGGCCGACGGCGTTATTGCCAGACGCAGCGGCGGCCAACCGGCACCGCTATCGTATTCACAGGAGCGCTTGTGGATCATGTCGCAACTGGAGCCGGACAATCCGATCTACAACGTCGCCGGCGCCGTGCAATTCGACGGTTTACTGAATATCCACGCCTTGCAGCAAAGCCTCGACGAGGTAGTCAGGCGCCATGAAATCCTGCGCAGCCGGTTTACCGCCGAGGGTCAGCAGGTGTTGCCCAGCGACGGCTTGCCGATGGCTTGCCGGGATCTTGCGGATTGCCACCCGGACAGGGCGATGCAACTGTTCCAGCATTGCGCCGACGACTTTATCCGCCTTCCGTTCCGGCTTGCCGAACAGCCGCCGCTACGGGCGTTGCTGGCCGTAGTGGGGCCGCAACGCCATATCCTGCTGTTGACGCTGCATCATATCGTTTCGGACCGCTGGTCGGTCGGCGTGTTGATGCAGGAAGTCGCCGCATTGTACGGCGCATACAGCCAGGGCAAGCCGTCGGCCTTGCCGGAGCTGCCGATCCAATACGGCGACTATTGCGTATGGCAACGCGGTCAGCAGGAAAAATGGGCCAAGCATCTGGCCTATTGGCGGCAGAAATTGACAGGCGCACCGCCGCTGCTGGAATTGCCGGCCGACAAGCCAAGACCGCCGGTGCCCAGCTACCGTGGTGATGTATACAGTTTCGAATTTTTCTCCGAGCCGAGCCGTGCACTGAAAGACTTGTCCAAACAATACAATGTCACATTGTTCATGGTGATGGCCGCCGCGTTCAACACGCTGCTGTACCGTTATACCGGCAGCAAGGACATCTGCATCGGCTACCCGGTGGCCGGGCGCAGCCAAAGCCAGACCGCGGCGTTGATCGGTTTTTTTGTCAATACGCTGGTGCTGCGCTGCCAAGCCGGGGCCGACCTGCCGTTCTCGGAGCTATTGTTACAATTGCGCGAGCAGGCCTTGCAGGACCAGAACCATCAGGAGCTGTCCTTCGGCCAATTGCTGGACGCGCTGAGCCCGGTCCGCAACACCAGCCATACGCCTTTGTTCCAGGTGATGCTGGCGGTGCAGAATGTGCCGATGCCGGATTTCAGGATGCAGGATGTCACGGTAACGCCGCTGACGATGAACAACCGGATCGCCCAATTCGACCTGACCTTGTTTATCGATGAACGCGACGGCAAGTTGCTCGGCAGCTTCGAATACAGCACCGATTTATTCGAAGCCGCGACGATTGCCCGAATGGCCGGGCATCTGCAAATGCTGTTGACTGACGCCGCCGATAATCCGGCTACGCCGTTAAAATGCTTAACGATGCTGCCTGCAAAGGAACGCCGGCAACTGCTGGGTGAATTCAACGCTACCCCAATCGATTATGCATCCGAGCAGTTGATTCATCGCCTGTTCGAGCAGCAAGCCGGGAAAACGCCGGAAGCCTGCGCGTTGGTTTATGAAGGCCAAACCATCGGTTACGACCAGCTGAACCGTCGTGCCAATCGCTTGGCCCATCATTTGCTCTCGTTGGGTGTGCGTTGCGAAGATCGCGTCGCAATTTGTCTGGAGCGCGGTTTCGAGATGGTGGTCGGCTTGTTGGCGACTCTTAAAGCCGGCGCGGCTTATGTGCCGCTCGATCCCGATTATCCGGCCGAACGTTTGGAATATATGTTCGGCGATTGTTCCCCGGCGGCGCTGATTACCCAAAGCGGTTTGTTAGCGCGTTTGCCTGCGGCGGATGCAGGGCAGATGGCGGTGATCGTGCTGGACGATCGGGAGAGTATCCGTGCTATCGACAGACAGCCCGAACATAATCCCGATCCGGGCGCGCTCGGCCTGACGCCCAGCCATCTTGCCTATGTGATTTACACCTCCGGTTCGACAGGCCGTCCCAAAGGGGCGATGAACCAGCACGGCGGCGTGGTCAATCGTCTGTTATGGGCGCAAGGCGAATATCGCCTGACCGGCGCCGACCGGGTGATGCAAAAGACGCCGTTCAGTTTCGACGTGTCGGTATGGGAGTTCTTTTTACCGCTGCTGGCGGGAGCAGGATTAGTCCTGGCGAAATCCAAAGGCCACCAGGAACCGCAATACCTGATGGAGTTGATCGAACAGACCGGCATCACTACGCTACATTTTGTGCCGCCGATGCTACAGGTATTTTTGGAGCATATCGATGCGGAAAAATGCCGGTCCTTACGCCAGATACTATGCAGCGGCGAAGCCTTGCCGCATGCGCTGCAAGTGCGCGCGCAAAACTGCCTGCCTGCCGTCGAACTGCATAATTTATACGGCCCGACCGAAGCGGCGGTCGATGTGACTGCGTGGCGCTGCCGGAACGACGCTAATCCGGGTATCGTCCCGATCGGCCATGCGATTGCCAACACCGCTATCTATATCCTCGACCCATGGCTGGAACCGGTGCCGCTAGGCGTTAGCGGCGAGATTTACATCGGCGGCATTGCGGTCGGCCGCGGTTATCTGAACAGGCCGGAGCTGACCGCGGAGCGCTTTGTGCCCGATCCGTTCCAAAAGGCTGCCCGCATGTACAAAACCGGCGACCTGGGCCGCCGGTTGGCGGACGGCGCTATCGATTACCTGGGGCGCAACGACTTCCAGGTCAAGATTCGCGGCTTCCGGATCGAGCTGGGCGAGATTGAAAGTAGGCTGAGTGCGAGCGCCGGGGTCAGGGAGGCGGTTGTGATCGCCCGCGAAGACGGCCACGGCGATAAGCGGCTGGTGGCTTATTTGACGCAAGACAGCGGCAGCGAACTGTCGATTGCCGGGCTGCGCGCCGATCTGGCCGCGACCCTGCCCGATTACATGCTGCCCGGCGCCTTTGTCGTTTTGCCGGCCCTGCCGCTGACCGCCAACGGCAAGCTGGATCGCGGCGCGTTGCCGACGCCAGACGCGGATGCGGTGATCAGCCACAGCTACGAGGCGCCGCAAGGGCCGATAGAAACGGCGCTGGCCCGCATCTGGCAGGAACTGCTGGAACTGGAACGGGTCGGCCGTAACGATCATTTCTTCGAGTTGGGCGGCCATTCGCTGATGGCGCTTTCGTTGGTCGAATGCCTGCGGCAGGAAGGCTGGACATTGGAAGCCAGGGCGGTATTCGCCAATCCGGTATTGTGCTCGTTGGCGGCAGTCATCGGCGATAACCAAGGCCATAGCCCCGCGTTGGCAATGCCGCCCAATTTAATACCCGATCATTTCGGCCAGTCATTAAACAACCCGGTTATTGAGGAGTTTCGGATATGAGTTTGCAGGAAGTCTTTGCATCCATGCAGGAAAAAAATATCGTCGTCAGCGAGCTTGACGGCGAACTCGTCGTCCGCGCACCGCAAGGCGCGATCGATCAGGCATTAATGGGTAAATTGAAAGTCCATAAACAGGATTTGCTGGCCGCGCTCAGGAACGGTGTGGTTATCGAAGGGCATGCGGCGGCGCCTAAAATAACGCCGGATATGCTGCCGCTGGTCAGCCTGACCCAGGACGAGATCGATCTGATTGCCGATAGCGTCGCGGAGGGCGCAGCCGGTATCCAGGATATTTATCCGTTGGCGCCGTTGCAGGAAGGCATTCTGTTCCATCATTTGCTGGAAACGCAGGGCGATCCGTACATCACCCGCTCCATCATCGTGTTCGACAACCGTACGCGCTTGGATGTGTTTTTGGAGGCATTGCAGGCGGTGATCGACCGGCACGACATATTGCGCAGTTCCATGCGCTGGAACGGTTTGCCGCAGCCGGTGCAGGTCGTGCATCGCCATGCCGTGCTGCCGGTTGAGGAGCTGGCTCCTGTCGCCAAAGACCGGATAAAAGAATGCCTGCTGGAGCGCACCGATCCACGGCAGCTCAGGATGAATCTACAGCAAGCGCCGCTGCTGGCAGGCTATGTGATTAAGGACAGCGATTCGGAGGAATGCTGGCTGGCGATGCTCAATCATCATTTAGTGAACGATCACCATACGCTACAGCTTATTTTGTCGGAAATCCGGCTGTTGCTTAGCGGCCGGGCCGAGCAACTGCCGATCGTGCAGCCGTATCGGAATTTCATCGCTCAAATGCGGGCGGTTTCCCAAATGGAACATGAGAGCTATTTCCGCAGGCAATTTGGGGACGTTGACGAACCGACCGCGCCGTTCGGGTTGCTGAATGTGCAAGGCAACGGCGGACAAGTCGGCGAATCCGTGCTGTCGTTGGACGCGGATTTGGCGCGGCGCATCCGCAACAGTGCGGGGCAGCATAGCGTTACTCCGGCGAGCTTGTTTCATGTGGCCTGGGCATTAATGATGAGGCTGTGCAGCAGTTGTGACGATGTAGTCTTCGGTACGGTGTTGTTCGGCCGTTTGCAAGGCGATAGCGGCGGAGCGGATAAGGCGGTGGGCATGTTTATCAATACCTTGCCGATACGAGTGTCGTTGCGCGGACGGACGGCTCAGGAAATGGTCGGGATCACGCATCGCAACTTGAACGAATTGCTGATGCACGAACAAGCCTCGCTTGCGTTGGCCCAGCGTTGCAGCGCCGTACCGGCCTCGATGCCGTTGTTTACCGCGCTGCTGAATTACCGGCACTCGACGATGACCGCTACGCCGGATCAATCGGTATTGCTGGAATGGGAAGGCATGCGCGTGATCAGCAGCGAAGAACGCACCAATTACCCGCTGACATTGTCGGTGGACGATCTGGGGCAGGGCTTCGGTTTGACCGTACAATGCGCCGGCGGGATCGATCCGGCACGAATTGCCGTTTATCTCTGTACCGCCATCGAAGGTTTGGTAACGGCGCTGGAGCAAAATCCGCAGCAGCCGGTGGCGACTATCGGTATCATGCCGGAAGCTGAACTTAGACAACTGTTGTTCGATTTCAGCGCCACTGCCGCAAAGTTTCCTGCCGAACAAAGTTTGCAGGCTTCTTATGGTTCCCACGCTCCGCGTGGTAACCCAGTGAGGGACGCTCCGGCGTCCCGAACCGCAGAGCGGTTCAAACTGCATTCCCATTTATGCCCCAGAGGGTACGCGGAGCGTGGGAACGATAAGTTCAGGTTTCGGGAAGTTATTGCTGACCAAATCCTAAGCTTGCATGCGTTGTTTGAAGCGCAAGTTAAAAAAACGCCGGACGCCGATGCGGTGGCGTTTGCTGGACAGACCTTAAGCTATGCCGAACTCAACGCCAAAGCCAACCAGTTAGCCCATTATCTGCGCTCCAAGGGGGTCGGGCCGGATGTGCCGGTGGGGCTTTGCGTCGAGCGGTCGTTGGAGATGGCGGTCGGTATGTTGGGCATACTGAAGGCCGGCGGGGCTTATGTGCCGCTCGATCCGCATTATCCCGAGGAGCGCATCGCCTATATGGTTCAGGATGCGCGGATTGCCGTGTTGCTGACCCAGCAACGACTGGAAGCGGCATTACCCCATAGCGCGAAGGAAACGATTTGTCTGGATAGCGATTGGCCGGCCATTGCGCAATACCCGGCCAACAATCCGGCCAGCTGCAATCACCC
>CAZJOY010000265.1:0-5771 GCA_964547705.1 uncultured Methylobacter sp.
CAACAGCTTGGCGGTAAAAGGTGTCGCACACGAATCATTAATACACAGCGGGCTGGGCTCGGGGGTAAAGAGCCCGGTTACCGGGTCCACAGTCGCCGTCGGGATGTTGAATGCCGCATGAGCCACGTTCGTCACGCCGAAAAGGCAGAATAGAACTGCGGCAGCAAGAACCGAGTTATTAAAGAAACGATTACGCTGATCAATGCCGGCAGTCAGGTCGGTTTTGAATAAACAGCGCCTTTGTTGAATGATATTAGATTCCCGTATACAGTGGGCTACAGCCATTTCTTGTCGGCTGCAACTTGTTTTCTTAAACATGATGCATCTCCGTTGTTGGTTTAGATAAACACCGGTCCCTTTTGCGGAACCGGTGCATCGTTTTTCAACGCATTCTCTGCTTTTACCTGATGGTAATGGCGATATTGGCCCTAGTGGCGCCGGTCGCTAATGACCGCAAACTGATTGGCGTTTTGCAGGCCGGACCAGGTTTTGCTTTATATTCCCATGTACCAACGGGAGTGCCGGCGATTACGGGAACTGCTGCCGCCAGTTTATTGGTGTTCAGATCGGTCGGCACGGATGCAGTTAGGTACAACTGGATGTTGTTGTTAGTCTGCACCGTGGTGGTTCCAGCAACCCGCCATTCGCCTGAAGTGGTACTGATGGGTTTACATTGATTCCCGGTTATTTGGATAACTTCAGGATTAACGACCGTCACCGTCGCATGTGCAAGCGGCGAAACTTGGTTGTTGTCATTGGCTACGGTGTAATCGAAGCCGAAAGTACCCGCCGTTGCGCCTGCCGTGTAAGTCACCTGACCGTTTGCTCCGGCCGTCGCCGTGCCGCCGGTGATGTTAGATAACGTTACCGAAGCCGGATTTAGCGTACCGCCATTGCCGGAGTCGTTGGTCAGCACGTTGATCGCTGCCGACTGGTTAACCGGCACGTTGACCGGGCCATCAGGGTTAACAATCGGCGCAGGCCCTGCTGCGGATGGTGAGACCGTAACGGTTACAGTCGCCGCATTGGACTGGCCGACGCTGTTGGTTGCCGTATATTGGAAAGTCACATCGCCATTTACAGGTCCCGGCGTGTACGTGATGGCTGTGCCATTCGGGGTTGCGCCACCAGAGCCGGCCGGGATCGCAACTCCCACCAATTGCACAGAGGTGATCAGAGCTGCCGGATTCGCGACATCGTTAGCGGTAACCGGAATATCAATGGCTGGGCCTCCCGCTGTTGCCGTAGCGGCGTCATCCTGGGCAAGTGGCACTCCGGCTCCAGGTGCATTGGCTCCGGTTAACTGATTACGCGCCACGGGGTATGTTCCGCTGCCGCCGGCAGTCGATTTAACGGTAATGATATCAGGAGGCGTGGCGACACCGGTCGCTGTCAGCGTCACTTCGGCTGGATCATTAGGGTTATTGGTTGACACAGCCGTTGCAGCGAAACCCTCGAGTGTCAGGGTAGGCGGTAGGTCGGTTCCGAAACCTTTATCGCTGCTGGTCGCGATTAGGGTCAGCGTCTGGTTGGCGTAATTCGCCGCATCCGCTGTCACGACATCGACCACATGCTTCGTGAATACGCTAGGCGGCGTGTCGGCGCTGTTGATGACCGATACCGGACCCGGCAAATTGCCGCTGGGGTCCACCATGCCCTGGGTATAGTACTGTCCGAGCGTGGCCGGGCCGAACGGGACCATCTTGACAGGGGGTATGTTTGCTGCAGCTGCCGTCAACGAAGGATTAGGCTGAGAGGGCAATGCCTTGATGTCGCGGGCATACACATCAACCTGCGTACCGGTGGCATCGCGTCTGTAGAACCCGTTGTAGACATCGAGAGGGCTGGGGATAGGGCTTGCTACAAAATTGTGCAGGCGACCCATCAAACTGAACTGGTCGGTGCGGATACAGGTGCCGTTGCCTTGGTCTCCCAGTAAAATGGGGCTGCCGTCGGCGCGTTCGCCGCAGATCTCGAGATAGTTGGTGCCGAACGGACTGCCGGTGATGAATTCCGTGGCGACCCCGTCCGACAGGAAGTTAGCACCATTAAGAGGGACCGGTGCGCTTGGCGGGCCTCCTGCGCTGGCGGACCGTTGCAGGAAAGGCCCGAGACGGCTGTGGAGGGCGCCGTCAAACGCGCCGCGCGCCACGCCAACATCTTCGCTGAAAACGATGTCGCGGTTGCCGGAAGCGGATACTGCGTCAACCGGAAATGTCTCGACGCCATAGGGATGCGTCACGGTGTAAATGCCGGGCTCAGGAACGCCTGCAAATAAGCGGATGCGCGTGAATGTGATTTGATCGCCCGGAATCACAGAACCGACAGAGAAAGCCGCTTCCAGCGCAGTAACCAGCGTGGCGCGCTTACCGCCCGGCATATCAAGCAAGGCCGAGGCATTAAAATAAAAGGCCTCGTCGGGGAAGTTGCCTGGGAAGTTGTAAGGCGGATCGGGCAAGCCGGGCCCGACCAGCAAACAGGCATTCTGTTGCAGAGCCCCTGGATCGTTGGCGTCAGGCAAGCATAAATCGAGAACAGTTCCGTTCAAATCCTGATACCAGTTCGGGAAACCGTGTCCCGATGGGGAAGGTAAGTTAGTTGGACCGACCCGTGCCAGGTCGGCATATGCGGATAAGCTCGACGCAGTAAGCGCTATCGCAGCCAATATATGTTTGGTTTTCATTTAAAGCTCCTTATTTTTTCAAAGAACTACAGATCGATGTGCGCTGGTGTTGATAGCAACGGCCATAAACATCAGGCTAATATTTGCGTCCATTCCTCGACTGGGAATACATTTTGATTTTTGACATGAATGCCATCAATTCGGCATCCTTTTCAGAGAGGATGAGACGAGTTACATTGATAGCCAGTCTGAGGGACTATTCCGTCACGAATAAATATATCGGAAAGATAAAGCGAATGAACTCAGGCGAAACCCTGATTTAAACTCGGGTGAACACCTGATTTTTAAGGATTTACAGTAACCAGGCTAAGCGGCATCGAAAACTGCTTACGGGTAATTCAAAGTATTTTGCCGATCCGAAACAATAACCGTCGGGTTTTCAAGTGGAACCGGGGATGAAATTGCAGGTAGGTTTGCCAAAACGATAGGCAAAAAAAATGCGGCTGTTTAGGCCGCATTAAAATAAGGATATAAACTCTGAATTTCGAGGAGGAAATTGCATCTCAAGAGTTGCAGCTATATTAACGATAAATAATAGAGAATGGAATGTGACATATTGTCGCGGTGATTCAATGAGTTGATCGTTATTCCTAAGAATTTAATTCTAATTCAAAGCGTTATTATCAGCGAGTGCCATATTTCGCGAAATCAAAGGCAGGGCATGCCCCACCTAGACTGGTTTTGAGGTTGCCCAATACCGTGTTCATCCAGCTAAACTCCGGCAATGATAGCCCGGTGTTGGCAGCCCGCAACGATGACAGGCCAATCCATCTGAAGTAACGACACAACCTGCGCTGAGGTCTTCTTTAGCCCAGTCGACAATCGCTTTGCGCGTAAAACCGGGTACCGTTGCCATTTTTATAGGCAGGGGACGCCCTTCGGCACGGAGCGAGATAGTGGCCACAAAAGGCACCTTGTTCTCGGATCCCCGATCCACTTTGCCGCCAAGATAAGCATCATCCACCTGGATATCGCCGCCCCGCGTATACTGCGCATCGCGCTCGACCAGCGCTTGCATGAGTTTCTGTTGAATCAATCAAGCCGTCGGATAACTAAAGCCGAGTTGTTGCCGTAGCGCTAAGGCCGATAAGCCGGTCTTGGCTTGGCTGATCAGATAAATGGCCAAAAACCAAATGCTCAGCGCCAAGTGGGTACTGTAAAACAGGGTACCTGAAATCAAGGAGGTTTGTAATCGGCAGGACTTACATTGGAATGTCTTGTGCTTCCCTGCCTTTAACGCGTAGTGATTCGGCCGCATTCTGGACAACGAAAGCCTTGCGCCAACGTGATACTTTCAGCGCGGCCTTGCATTGTGCCTTGGTGCCGAACTGCCCAAGAAAGGCAGGCAATGATAAGCCGGCTTGAAATTGAATACGACTCATAGCCATGACGTTTGCTCCTGAGTGCGTTTTAGACAGTATGCGCCTTATAATCGAGAAAAAATCTGGGTTAGCTGAAGAATCTTTCTAATCAAGTGATTATTTGCTCTGGACAATGGGGACTACCTTACCTCCTATGTCCAGAAACCGAACGTTAATCGTTGGAACTGATACTGACTAATAAGAAGAATTACATATTTTAGTGAAGTAGAAATATCAAGTTTCAACGCATCAGGTGTGAGGTGGTATTTCAATTGCACTTCGGAGCTGAATCCGCCTATAATTTCGTACAAATAATTTTTCATCACATCAGGCGTTAGGTATTGTTCCAATTGCACTTCGGAGCTGCAATCCGCCTATAACTTTGCACAAGTGATTTTCTATTACATTTAAGCAACTTAAGGACATGTGGCTGATTAAGTAATAACTGGTGAATAGGGCCACCCTCGCATTCCCCTTGTTTTGCCGTTTTGCATAACTTATTAAATTCCACTCCAAACTGGCCAAGCCAATATATTAATTATGATCGATCTTGCCATCATTCTGCTCTCTTATACCGGCGCCAGGCTTTTTGAAGAACGAAAAAAAAACAAAAAACTAACAGAGCCCCCCAAAACAGCTAATGGACTGGAGGTTATCTCCCCAACAAACCAGCCTGAGCTGACGCAAAAAGAGCAGCAGCACCGTAATAATGTCATGAGCGGCGTCACCCTGGGGGCCGCGACATTGCGCGTGTTAAACCCCTCCCCAGTATTTGCCCTGTTCGACATCGCCTCTTATACCTACACCATGTTTCCCTTTTACCGTCAGGTTGAAGTCGCGGTAAAAGAGCGTCTCATTAAAGACCGTAAAGTCGATAGCTATTTACTGATGGGGATTGGCAATCTGCTGCTACTGGGGACAGGTCGCTATTTTATCGCCGCCCTGGGTTTGAGCTTGGCCTATATCAGCGAAAGCATTATTACCAAAGCAACGGACACCGCACAGCAAAACCTTCACGCCAACCTCTTCGGTCAGCTGTTTGATCCCAACCAGAAAGTTTGGATTATCAAGGACGGCGTCGAGTTCGAAGTGACGCTGGAAGATGTCCAACAAGGCGATATCCTGGTCGTCAAAGCCGGTGAAGCGATTCCTGTCGACGGTGTGGTGGTTGAGGGCATGGCCAGCGTCGATCAGCATGCGTTTACCGGTGAATCCTATCCGGTGGAAAAAGGCGTTGGCGAAGCCGTTTTCGCCTCAACCCTGATGCTGACCGGCAAACTTCAGGTTAAGGTTGAAAAGTCCGGCCGCGATACCGCTATCGGCAAACTGGGCGATATCCTTGGACAGGCCTTCGAGAATAAAACCGAGATCCAATTGCGCGGCGAACAGTGGGCCGAAGCGGCTAATCTGCCTTTCTTGGTGCTTGCCGGCGTAGGTCTCGTTTTCTCCGGCCCTACAGGCGCGATGGTGATTCTTGGCGGCAACACCGTTCAGGCCATTCGTTTGCTCGGGCCCTTAGCCACCATCAATTACCAGAGTGTTGCCTCCTCGGAACATATTTTAATTAAACAAGGTCAACGCATCGAACAGATCAGCAGTATCGACACGTTGTTGTTCGATAAAACCGGAACCTTGACCGATGGAGCGTTGAATGTCAGCGCTATTCATGTCGTGCATGCCGGTTACCTGGAAACCGATGTGCTCTTTTATGCCGCTTTAGGCAAGCA
>CAZJOY010000266.1:0-5751 GCA_964547705.1 uncultured Methylobacter sp.
TGATGGAACGTTTCGGCATCACCGATATTCAGGCCGAAGCGATACTGGAATTAAAATTAAGACATTTGGCTAAGCTCGAAGAGATGAAAATTCGCGGCGAGCAGGATGAGTTGGAACTAGAGCGCGCCGCACTGGAAAAAACGCTGGGTTCGCCGCGCTTGCTAAATCGCCTGATCAGGAAAGAGCTGGAGCGCGATGCGGAAAAATACGGCGATGATCGCCGCTCGCCGATTGTAGCTAGAGACGCGGCACAAGCATTGGAAACTACAGCATTAATAAGCAACGAGCCGTTAACCGTTATTTTGTCCGAAAAAGGCTGGATCAGGGCGGCGAAAGGCCATGACATCGATGTCGCCAGCTTGAGTTACCGTTCCGGCGACAGCTTTCTGGACGCGGTTAAGTGCCGGACCACGCAACCGGTTTATATCCTCGATTCGACCGGACGGGCTTACAGCACTTCTGCGCACGACCTGCCGTCGGCCAGAACTCAGGGCGAACCGTTGACCGGACGGCTCAATCCGCCGCCGGGCTCGTTGTTTTTGCATCTTCTGGCCGGTCAACCGGATGACTGGTATGTGCTTGCCAGCCACTTCGGTTATGGATTCCGGGTTCAACTAAAAGAATTGTTGAGCAAAAACAAAGCCGGTAAACTGCTGATTACGTTGCCGGATGGGGCCAAGGTATTAAAACCGGTGCCGGTACGCAATGAATCCGATTCGCTTGCCGTGGCGACGCTGCAAGGCCGCTTGCTGATCTTTCCGGTGGCTGAGCTGCCCGCTCTGGCGAAAGGTAAAGGTAATAAGTTGATTCAAATTCCGGGTACCGACCTAAACGCGGGAAAAGATTACGTCCTTGCAGCGGCGGCGCTACCGGAAAATGGCCAATTGAAAATTATTGCCGGTAAACGGCAATTAACGCTTAAAGGCGCAGATATCGAGCATTATTCCGGCAACCGGGCTAATAGAGGATCGGCATTACCCAGAGGCTTTCAACGGGTTGACGGCTTGGAGTGTGAGTGAAAGGATGCAATCAGACTAGACTGAGTGGTTTGTTAAAAATTGTTCACAGCAGAGATAGACGACCTTGGAAAATTTAATCAAAGAAATACTGAGTGATCCGACATTTATTCAAGGGGTTGCTTGGAAACGTTGGCATTTTTATGCTGGTGAAGTCATCGTCAAGGAGGGCGATGTTGCCAAGTCTTTGTTTCTGGTAGAAAAGGGCAAGTTACGAGTATCCGTGCATGTGGAGCTGGAAGAACATCGAAACATGAAAACGGGAGTTGGTGATTTAGAAAAAGGAGATATTTTTGGCGATACTTGTCTTCATGAGTCATCTGTACGGACCGCTTCCGTTATAGCAATGACTGATGGTTGTTTACTGGAAATCAATGGAGAGAAACTTGGCGAGTATCTGGATGCTCGTCCGAATAAAGGCTATCTGTTTTACAAAAAGCTGTTTAACGTATTTTTAAAACGCTTAACCGATAACCATCGCAGGATCGAATATCTCTTGGCTTGGGGACTTAAGGCACGACATGCTTCAGAAAAATCAATTCCGATTTTTCGGAAAATTTAGTGAGCGTGGCTCTTATCGTTACCCGCTGTTTTTAGTCTGACAATAAGGCGCCGGTAATCGTCCTCACTTAAGGCATCGTTTAGTATAAGCAGGGACCGCTTATGCGCATCGTCGGTAAAATGCAAAAATATCGCGAAGGTAGTGATGACGGTTGAATTCAAAATTTGAATGGGCTTAAAGTCATTGCTATCGGATATTTCCCAGCCCAATGCTTCCGTATGTTTGATTGTGAGCTGCTCATTTTTTAAGCGGTTGAGAGTAAACCATAGGTGTAAGCCAATCCCGGCCAGCAAGGCCAATTTGGCCATAATCGGTAACGCATTGGCGATGCTGGAGCCCAATGCCAGCACATGCATCACAAAAAGCAATTGCTTTAATCGATCGGATGGCTTGGTTTTCAGTAGCAGCGGAGGTTCATGTCTTCTTGGCAAGTTGAGGCGCTCTTTATGTGGTTTCAGCTTGATAATACTTGTATTTCGATGCAATTCAAATGATCGGTCCGGTTTTTTGTGTTGGTTAAAATAGCGATATAATCAACGAACTTTAACTCCATATTCCTTATTTATGAACCCTAACTGGAAAAGCTTTCTGCTTGCTGAAAACGCAATATTTGAAAACGATACCGATATTACTTTCCCATCATCTGCTCATGAAAGCAGCCAATGTATTTACCCAATTACGAATTTAGGGGTTTTGACTGTTTCTGGGGCTGATGCGGCAAAATTTTTACAGGGGCAAATTACCTGCAATATTAATGACATCAGTGATATAAAAAGCAGTCTTGGCGCAATGTGCAATCCCAAGGGTAGGGCGATTACTACTTTTTTATTGATCAAAAGTGCCGATGTTTTTTTGATGGTTTTGCCCAAAGAATTGCTGGAAGCGGTTAAGAAAAAACTGCAAATGTATGTGTTACGGTCGAAGGTGATCTTAACGGACAGTTCGGATGAGCTGTGCTTGATCGGTTTATCGGATGGCGCATCGCGGCCTATCGACGCATCCGAACATCTGTTTGCGACAAGCCAACAGGAAAATATTGTTGTTAATCTTCAAAGCCGCCGTTTGATTATTGCCGAGGTTGATAATGCTAAGGCGCTTTGGAAAGAACAGGTTCAGTTGGGTTTTCAGCCTGAAGGCTCAGTGCAATGGCGCTATCTCGATATCATTTCAGGGATTCCCTGGCTGACTGCCGAAACATCGGAAGAGTTTATTCCGCAAATGCTTAACCTGGATAAGTTAGGCGGCATCAGTTTTAACAAGGGGTGTTATACCGGCCAGGAGATTGTTGCCCGGACTCACTATCTGGGCAAAGCAAAAAGGGAAATGTTTCTGGCTGAATGCGATGCGCTGACCACGCCCCCGGAACCTAATTCAACAATTATCGATGACAACATCGATACTGAGCAAAGCGTGGGCAAAGTGCTGTACGCAAAGAATGGGCAAAATTCTTGTAAAATGCTTGTTGTCCTGCAAATTTCCGATACAAACACTTATAATCTTAGGCTAAAAAATCATAACCAAGATAAAATCACATTATTAAGATAATTTTTAATACGTATTATTTATCAAGGGATGCAGTAAGAATGCAATTTACTTCCGTTCAAGGTTTTCTTGATCATGTTCAATCCGAACTTGATGCTAACCGTCTTGTTCTGCCTACATTGCCCGATATTGCCTTAAAGGTTAAGAATGCTGTTACCGATGGCGATATATCGGCTAAGGAGTTAGCTGACATCATCGTGACCGATGTGGCGCTGTCGACACAAGTTATTCGTGTTGCAAACAGCCCTATGTATCGCAGTGCATCCGAGATTAATAACATACAAATGGCGGTTTCAAGGCTCGGTAACAATACGATTCGTAGTTTGGTTACCAGTTTGGTTATTAGGCAGATGTTTCGCCCCTCATCAAAACTGTTGGAAAGCCTGTTCAGGAAAACCTGGGAACAAAGCACCAATGTTTCAGCCATCAGTCGAGCGCTTTGCGCTTTCGCTCCTCATCTTAATGCCGATGAGGCTATGCTGGGAGGGCTTATTCATCAAATAGGCAAGTTACCTATATTGATGTTGGTTGAGAAGATTCCTGAATTCAGGGATAGCCCGACAAGAATGGCGAAATTGTTGGAAAAAGCCCATCCTGCCGTGGGTAAGCTGATTATGGATGCGTGGGACTTTCCTGAAAGCTTAAAGCCCGTAGCGTCTCAATATGTTAATTTCCAATATGATTCAGGGGCTAAGGCCGATTATGTCGATGTTGTACAAGTTGCGTTTTTGCAAAGTATAGCTGGAACCGATCATCCCGCATGCCGGGTTGATTGTTCTATCGTCCCTTCATTTAGCAAGCTCGGATTTTCTACTAATGCTGAAATATTGGAAATTGAAGGTATTTCAGATGAAATTGAAGTTGCCCGAAACATGCTCTCTTAAAAAATATTTAAAATTATGATTAACGCTGAAGCTGCCACACGTTTTCGCCGATTAGGTACGATTACAATTTTTGCCGTTTATTTTGTCATCCTTGTCGGTGGAATCGTCAGGGCTTCCGGAGCCGGTATGGGCTGCCCCGATTGGCCGACCTGCTTCGGACAATGGGTGCCGCCGACCGATGAATCGCAGTTACCTGCTAATTATCATCAGATTTATGCAGAGCGCGGTTATGAAAATACCCAGTTTAACCCGGTAAAAACCTGGACCGAATACACTAACCGCCTGGTCGGCGTAACGATTGGTTTTTTGATCTTCCTGACGGCTTGGTCATCGCGTATTTATCTTAAAACAGACAAAACCATTTTTTATTTGGCGGTCAGCGTGTTTTTCCTGGTCGGATTTCAAGGATGGCTGGGTTCTTCTGTGGTGGCGAGCAATCTTAAGCCCTTGATGATCACCCTACACATGTTGCTGGCGTTGTTCATCGTTGCATTGCTTATTTATACCATTGCCCGCTCGCAACGGGATGTTATCGCCCGGATTGATATTCGAGCGCTGCCGGATAAGTTTAGAAGCGTCTTAATTGTGGCAATGATCATGACTTTGGTGCAAGTGGCCATGGGGACCCAAGTCAGGGAAGCCGTGGATTTTATCTCTCATAATCATGCTTATATTGAGCGGCAATACTGGCGCGACGACTTTCCGGTCATTTTTTACATACACAGATCGTTCTCGTCGATTATTTTGTTCACTAACCTTTGGTTAGCCTGGAAGATTATCCGGTCTGTCGATAAAAAAAGTGTGTTGCGTCGCATTGGTTTCTCTCTTGCCGCTTTGGTAATCACAGCCATTCTTGCGGGTATCAGCTTGGACAGGCTGGGTATGCCGCCGGTTGCCCAACCGATCCACCTGTTAATGGCTAATCTCATTTTCGGAGCGCAGTTTTTTCTTTTTAGTTGCCTGAACTACGCATCGGCGTCCATGCAACCGTCAAAAAACAAGCTTAACTGATTATGCAATGCAGGGCGGTTAATACATCACGAAGTTTTTCATAGTGACTAAAATAATCGGATATACAGAACCGGACATCACCACACCTTGCCATTGATTTTATAATTTCTGTCGAAAGCTTTAATGAATGTAGAATGGCACAAACAAATACAGAAATCCCGGTTATTAATGGCAACTAGAGCTCGATCTGCAAGTCTACGTTTTCTAAGAGACACTTTTAAGTGTTTTTTACCCAATCCCCAAGCTGTTGCGCTGGCAATTATTCTGATTGTCAGCTTTGTGCTGATTTATTCATTATCCGACTTACTGATGCCGGCTTTCGTATCAATTGTGTTGGCGTACTTGCTTGAGGGCTTGGTCAGTAAGGCTGAAAGCCTGAGAATGCCGCGTTTGGCGTCTGTGTACCTGGTATTTTCAGTGTTTATGGCGTGTCTGGGCTTTTTATTGTTTTATTTGATACCGATGGTTTCGCAACAAGCAATCGAACTTGTCCACAATATCCCGGAGATATTAAACAGAGCCCAAATCGGCATCATGAGTTTGCCGAAAATGTATCCCCAATTTATCTCGGAAAATAAAATTCAACAGATGATGTTTGCTGTGCAGAGAGAGCTGTTAACTTACGGGCAGAATATATTGTCACGTTCAGCAGCATCCGTGGTGGGGCTGGTCAGTGTCATGATCTATCTATTCCTTGTGCCGATGATGGTCTTTTTCTTTTTAAAAGACAAAAAGA
>CAZJOY010000267.1:0-5673 GCA_964547705.1 uncultured Methylobacter sp.
GTACGCGTAGCGTACCCTACTTGACTGTTTATTTGCCTGCTCAAAATAGAAAGTTGCCGCATTATTCAGATCGGCCGTGGCAGCCGGGTGAACAATTATTTTCACTTCAGCGCTGCACGAGCTTGTGCGATCACTTCCTCGAACGGCATGCCGACAACCGCCCCACGCTCAATCTCAGCAACGCGCCTTTCGACTTCAACAGCCCAAGCCGATTCGATTTCGTTATCTTCATCAAGACTGGCGATGATGTGCTCCGCTAACAACGCACGCTCTGCGGGTACAAGTTTTAATACCTCAGCTTCCAGAATTTCAAATTGTGTTGACATTTCATACCCTCCAAACGATAAGTTTGAATTGTAACGCTGTAGGGCGGTTGCGCGCCACGATTGCATAGATTCAGGAGCCGTTGCGCCAATCGCCAACAGTAGGCGCTTTAAGCGACGCACAATATCCTGGACAATCAGACATAAAAAATACCCGATTGGAAGACATCTTTTTAGATGTATATTAATTTTCACAGCCGGACGGGGTTGGTATGGGGATAGCGAGTGATTGCTTTTACAGGCCGCATAAGCCTTGCAGTATTTGCAAGGCGTCAGGCAGGTGATCCAGAGCTTGTTCTAAAAGGTGCATGGTTCCTGTCTTTAAGGCTTCGGCGGGGAGTTCTTGGATATGTTCAATAAGTTGTTTTTTGTCGTCTTCTGGCATGTCGGATGCGGATATTTTGGCTTCGATTATGTCGCGAAGGGTATCGGCATGCAGTTTTACTATGACGGTTCCCAATATTGCAGTAAGGCCACCGTCTTCGGCCAGAAAATCAAGGCCTCGGTGAGTAATGGTAGCACCCAAAATACAAGTGGGGGTGTTTATGCCTTGAGATTTAATGGTTTTTATCAGTCCATGCTCTTCAAGATAGCAGAGGTTTACCGTGACAGGGTCTCCATTAACTCTTTCTGTTTTTATAGTTTTTTGTTCCGGGTATACCTCGGCAATTTGTTCAAGCAGTTGTTTTTGAAGTGCTCTGTCAAGTTTCATGGTTGGACTGATGGTTAAATGTTTAAGCTTAGCAGCAAGGTGGAGTTATGACGATTAAAGCTGATGTGATTAATCCGGGTCCAACCGGCCGGGGCATATTGCCACGACCGAAACGTTTTGCGTTTAACCGCATAGTTCAATTATTCAAGAAACGTTAGGGACGGGGTTGCTCCCCATCCCGCTTGTGGATTGCCTAACGGCGAATCTACCCTACAGTGATTCACCTTACAGCGTTACGACTCTTATTTCCCGAGAAGAGCGTTAATTGAACTGCTGATTTGTGGCAATCCTAGAACTATAGTCATTGCGTCGGCGACAGTTCCTACAATTGTAGAAATTTGTTGCCCGAGCTCGTGTTCTCGAATAAATGTCTTATATTCTGGGTCAAACACTTGATGCCCCATAACTATCTCTATTGAATCAAAGATACCTGAGGTGCCCGTTATATGATATTCGTCGATGGCGGCAATCAGTTTTCGCAAGTTACGCGCCAAATAACTTTTTACCTCTTGGTCAATTTCGGCAGGCAATAGCTTTGTTAAGCAATCATTTAGATCCGATCTCGTTTTTTCTAGAATATCTGACTTTAGTGGTTTGTTCTTTGATTGAACTTGTAGCAACTTGGCATGCATTCTCAAGTAGGTATATGAGTGTTGGTCAATATTGTCTATGAATCCAGCCCACTGACCGTTAAGTTGCTGCACCATGAAGGCTTGTCGGATCTGAAAATTCCAGTGCGACCATGTGTTGGGGTCGTCTGGATAAGTGTCTTGCAAGGCTTGAACTATTATGTTTGGTAACTCCATTGTCTTTCCGAGACGGATCAGCAGTTCTGGCGAGTTTTCATCAGTTTTGAGTAGATGAGCCCAGGCCGCTCGGCATGACTTATCTTTAGCAACTTTTCTACCCTCTTCAAGAATTGAAAGAAGACGAAAGGCGGGGTTTGTATAATCCATAGTTCTGTTTTTGTTGTGAGATTGACCTAACGTTAAATAGACACCTTAGTTTGAGGTGCATATGAATTTCCAGTCACAGGAACGCAACTCCTGTAATCCGTTAGGCAAAATACTATAGCTATTCAATTATCGATAGCAACCTTTTTAAGAAAATCCAACATACACCATCAAAACACCCATTCGCATTTAATCGAGCTTTTCCTAATCCGGAATATCCATAACCCCCTCAACCACCATAACCGCCGCACCGCCAACCCGAATAGTCAACATACTCTCCCCCTTATGATCCATCTCCAAATTCAACACGCTACGCCGGTTACTCTGCTCTCCACGATCCACGGTAAACGTATAAGTCCCTTTTTGCATAAACTCAAATGAGCATAAATACGAAGCGAAAGCAGGCATCGCGCTACCAACCGGCGGATCGTCGTGAATGCCGATTCTCGGTCCCAGCAGACGGGCATTAAAATCGGCATCCGTAAACGGCGTTTTCGGGGAAAACAGCAGGATTTCCTGGGCGGCGGTTTGCGGAGCAAGCGATTGGCTCCAGGCCGCGTAATTGAATTTTGCATTCCTCACGCTTTCATAACGCCAAACCGGGACGATCAGGTATGGAACGCCGCAAGACACTAAACGCGCGGAATATTTTTTATGGTCGAATTCCGACGGCTGGAGCGATAGGAAACTCGCCAACTCTTCATCGCTGGGCGTAAAGCGGTCAATAATAGAACTCACTTTACGGGTGAACTGCACAAAACTGGGCTTGCCGTCTTCAGCGGAAATATTGACGTTGACCGGGCCGGTATTTTGCTCAAAAACCATTGGCGTAATCGCGGCATTCAACTGAATATCGCCACAACTTGCCAACACAAAGGCGGTCGCGATAATCGGGTGCCCGGCAAAATCGATTTCGCTTTGCGGCGAAAAAATCCGCATCACGCGGTTGGTGTTTTGCTTGTCAGGATGAAAGACAAATACCGTTTCCGATAGGTTCAATTCCCTGGCGACCAGCTGCATTTGCTGTTGGCTCAAGCCTTCGGCATTCGGGAACACGGCTATTTGCGCGCCGCTGAAAATCTGTTTGGTGAAAACGTCGGCGATGTAATAGTTGTATTTCATAACGCTTGTGCTCCGTCCTGCGGCAATGATGAGAGGTTGACTTGAACGCTGCCGTTGTCAATGCGGATCGCATAAACGGGGATTTTCACGGTTTCATCTTCCAGGCAAACGCCGGTTTGCAGATTGTAATGTTGTTTGTATAAAGGCGACGCAACGACCGGCTGTCCGCCAATATCGCCGATCAAGCCGCGCGACAGCACATTGGCATTGCCGAACGGGTCGTAATTGCCGACAGCATACACTTTCGCGTCGGATTCCGGTCCTTCGGCTCCGCTCAGGACAGGCATCCAGAAAATCGCCACCTGCTCGCCTTCGAGCAATGCGCAAACGCCGGAATTTGGCTGCAAATCGTCAACACTGCAAACGTCTATCCACTTAGCCATTTACGCGATCTCCATCAGTTTAAAATGTTTCCGCTCGTTGTCATCGGCCGGGCGAATCTGGCCGCGCTCTTCGACAAAGACTATATTGTCATCCGGCTGGTCGCTGTTGATAAAATGCCGGAAGCGCTTGAGCTTGGCTTCATCTTCAATCGCGGTCTTCCATTCGCATTGATAGGTGTCGATCACATACTGCATTTGCTGCTCCAGTTGATCGCACAGTCCCAGTTTATCTTCAATCACTACCGATTTTAAATAATCCAGACCACCTTCCATGTTTTCCATCCAGACCGAGGTGCGTTGCAGACGGTCTGCGGTGCGTACATAAAAACTCAAGAAGCGGTCGATGTATTTAATCAGGGTAGGCTTGTCCAAACCGGTCGCGAATAAATCCGCATGGCGCGGTTTCATGCCGCCGTTGCCGCAGACATACAAGTTCCAGCCGTTTTCGGTGGCGATAACGCCGACATCCTTACCCTGCGCTTCGGCGCATTCCCTTGTGCAACCGGATACCGCGAATTTGATTTTATGCGGGGAGCGCAAACCTTTGTAGCGGTTTTCCAGTTCTATCGCCAACCCTACACTGTCGTCGACGCCGTACCTGCACCAAGTGCTGCCGACGCAGGATTTAACGGTGCGCAGAGATTTGCCGTAAGCATGGCCCGATTCAAATCCGGCAGCTATCAATTCTTTCCAGATATGCGGCAATTGATCGACCCGCGCGCCGAATAAATCTACCCGTTGGCCACCGGTGATTTTGGTATAAAGTTTGTACTTCTTTCCAACCTGCCCCAACGCAATCAACATGTCGGGACTGATTTCGCCGCCGGTGATGCGCGGCACCACCGAATAAGTGCCGTCTTTTTGCATGTTGGCTAAAAAGGTGTCGTTAGTGTCCTGTAGCCTCAAATGATCTTTTTCCAGAATATGCTCGTTCCACTGCGAAGCCAAAATATTGCCGACAGTCGGCCTGCAAATTTCACAGCCTTTGCCCTTGCCGTGTTTGTGCAGCAAATCGGCAAAGGTTTTGATTTGCTCAACCCGAATCAGGTTATGAAGATCCTGCCGGGTATAGGCAAAATGCTCGCAAATATCGGTATTGACTTCAAAACCCTGTTTCGACAGCTCCGAATCCAACACCGACTTAAGCAACGCGGAACAACCGCCGCAACCGGTTGCAGCTTTGGTTTCGGCTTTTAACGCGCCCATCGTCATGCAACCGCCTTCAATCGCCGAACAAATCGCACCTTTGGTTACGTCGTAACACGAACAGATTTGCGCGGAAGCGGGCAATGCATCCGGGCCCAAGCCAACCGATTCGTCGGAGCGGTGCGGCAAAATCAGCGCATCGGGATTCTCCGGCAGTTCGATACCGTTCAGGCAATATTGCAACAAGGTGCTGTAACCCGACGCGTCGCCGACCAGCACCGCGCCGAGCAATTGCTTTTTGTCTTGGCTGACCACCAGGCGTTTATAGATTTCGCTATCGCCGTTTTGATAGCTGTAAACCATCGCGCCTTGGGTTTTGGCGTGAGCGTCGCCGATGCTGGCAACGTCAACGCCCATCAGTTTCAGCTTGGTGCTCATGTCCGCGCCGGTAAAGCTGGCGGCATCGCCTGCCAAATCGGCGACTACGGTACGCGCCATCGTATAACCCGGAGCGACCAGTCCGTAAATCATACCGTTCCACAATGCACACTCGCCGATTGCATAAATGCTAGGATCGGACGTGCGGCATTGGTTATCGATGACGATGCCGCCGCGCTGACCGACTTCCAAGCCGCAAGCCCTGGCCAGATCGTCGCGCGGACGAATGCCCGCCGAAAACAGCACGATGTCTGTTTCAAGCTCTTCGCCGTCGGCAAAGCACATTTTGTTGACGCACTGCTCGCCATCGGTAATGACGCTGGTGTTTTTGCCGGTATGTACGCTGACACCCAGGTTCTCGATCTTGCGACGCAGCATAGCACCGCCCGCGTCATCGAGCTGCACTGCCATCAAGCGCGGCGCGAATTCGACCACATGGGTTTCCAAGCCTAAATCCATCAACGCTTTGGCCGCTTCAAGACCTAATAAGCCGCCACCGACTACGGTGCCGACCTTGCCTGTTTTTGCAGCGGCGGCAATGGCTTCTAGATCCTCAATGGTGCGATAAACCAGACATTGCGCTCTGTCATGCCCAG
>CAZJOY010000268.1:0-5644 GCA_964547705.1 uncultured Methylobacter sp.
TCGACCGTTTGAAAACCGGCACGCCGCCGCGTATCGACGGGCGGACTATCGACTTTAGTAAGCTCGAAGAGCAACACGGCGACGATCCGGTGCCGGTGTTTTCGTTTATCGGCAAGCCGGAGCATCACCCCCGGCAGATTCCGTGTCATATCACCCGCACTAACAATAAAACCCACGATATTATTCGCTCCGGCCTGGATCGGTCGCCGCTGTATTCGGGGATTATCGAAGGCATCGGGCCGCGTTATTGCCCGTCTATTGAAGATAAAGTCGTGCGCTTTGCCGACCGGGATTCGCACCAGATTTTTGTCGAACCGGAAGGCTTGAATACCCATGAGATTTATCCCAACGGCATATCGACCAGCCTGCCTTTCGATGTGCAGTATGAGCTTGTGCGCTCGATGCTGGGTTTTGAAAATGCCGAAATCTTGCGCCCCGGTTATGCGATTGAATACGACTTTTTCGATCCGAGGGATTTGAAGTCATCGCTGGAAACCAAGCATATGGATGGGCTGTTTTTTGCCGGACAAGTCAACGGCACCACCGGTTATGAGGAAGCGGCAGCGCAAGGCTTAATCGCCGGGCTTAATGCGGCGCGTTTGGTTAAAGGCCTGGACAGCTGGTGTCCGGGGCGCGATGAAGCCTACATCGGCGTAATGATTGACGACCTGATTACGCGCGGCACACAGGAACCGTATCGTATGTTCACCAGCCGCGCTGAATACCGTTTGCTGCTGAGAGAAGACAATGCCGATTTGCGCCTGACCGAAAAAGGAAGGGAGCTGGGGCTGGTTGATGATCAGCGTTGGCAGGCATTTGAGACTAAGCGGGCTGCAATCTCCGAATTCCAAGACGACTTGAAACAGAAATGGGTCAGGACGGAAACGGAAGAGTCTGCTCAAGTCGAGCAATATTGGGGTAAGCCGTTAATGCGCGAAGCTAATTTAATGGATTTGCTGCGTCGTCCGGAAGTGGATGTTAAGCAGTTGCTGTCATTTTTAGATAATGCCGAGGACATGGACCCGCAGGTCGCCGAGCAGGTTGAAATCCAGGCTAAATATGCCGGTTATATCGACAGGCAACAAACTGAGATAGACAAGGCTTTGCGTTACGATCATCTGCGTTTGCCGGAGCTTATCGATTACAGCGGCGTCCCCGGTCTGTCTAATGAAGTGAGCGAAAAGCTAAAAAAACAGCGTCCGGAAACTTTGGGGCAGGCCTCGCGAATCCCCGGTATTACGCCGGCCGCTATTTCACTGTTATTGGTTTATTTAAAGAAGAAAAGCGCCTGATGGAAGATTGCCGAGAAATCCTGGTTTCCGGGATAGAATCATTAAATTTAAACGTAACTGACGAGCAAGTGGAGCAGTTGCTCAGCTTTATAAAGCTGATTGAAAAATGGAATAAAGCCTATAATCTGACCGCGATACGGGATAGGGAAGAGATGGCGCGGTTACATATTCTGGATAGTCTGGCGATTGTTCCTCATATTGAAGGTAAACGAATTATCGATATTGGTACCGGCGCAGGGTTGCCGGGTATTCCATTGGCGATCTGTTTGCCTGAAATCGGTTTTACCTTGCTGGATAGCAATGCTAAAAAGACCCGGTTTGTGCAGCAGGTCGTTTTGGAGCTAAAGCTTAAGAACGTCGAGGTTCTGCATAGTCGCGTGGAAAATTATCATCCCGAGCAAGCCTATGATGCGGTTCTTACCCGAGCGTTCGCCAGCTTGCCCGATATAGTGAAGTTGACTGCGCACTTGTTGGCTAAGGACGGCGTGTTGCTGGCGATGAAGGGGCAGAATCTGGATACAGAGCTGGCAGAAATTACAGCAAAAAGCTCTGTCATATCGGTTAGCGTTCCGGGAACGGATGTTGAAAGATGTTTGGTACGAATACAATCGCCTGAACAGGCTGAGGTAAGGTAGTGGGAAAAGTAATTGCCATCACCAATCAAAAAGGTGGTGTAGGAAAAACGACGACGAGTGTCAATCTGGCCGCTTCACTGGCTGCGGCTAATCGTCGCGTATTGCTGGTCGATCTTGATCCGCAAGGCAATGCGGCGATGGGTTGCGGTATCGATAAGCAGGAGGTTAAGCATTCCAGTTATGATTTATTAATGGAAGAAGTGCCTGCATCAGAGACGGTCATTAAAATTCCTGAGATCGGTTTCTCGGTAATTCCCGGCAATTCCGATCTGACTGCGGCTGAAGTGGAATTGATGCATGCCGATCATAAAGAACGACGGCTTACCGATGCCTTGATACCGATAAAAGCGGAGTACGATTTTATTTTGATCGATTGTCCGCCTTCGTTGAATATGCTGACTTTAAATGCGATGGTTGCAGCCAACAGTCTGTTGATACCAATGCAGTGCGAGTACTATGCGTTGGAAGGGTTATCGGCATTAATGAGCACTTTGAAAAATATCCAGGACAGCGTCAATCCCGAGCTGCATCTGGAAGGCATTCTTCGAACTATGTATGACGATAGAAACCGTCTGACCAAAGACGTGTCGGAGCAATTGATCCGCTATTTTGGCGACAAAGTATTCAGAACCTGTATTCCAAGAAACATTCGCTTGGCGGAAGCCCCGAGTCATGGTTTGCCGGTATTGAGTTATGATAAATCATCGCGAGGTTCAGTGGCTTATATTGCCTTGGCCGGCGAAATGATCAGAAAAGAGAAGTAAATCAGCACATGACTTTAAAAAAACGTGGTTTAGGTCGAGGACTCGAAGCTTTATTAGCGGATGATTTGGCTAATGAGGAGTCACAACAGCCGATTAAAGAGGAGTATCACGGAGAGGTGCAATCTACCGCTGTTGTGGAAGTGGATAAGCAAGCGGCAATGGTGGTTGCGTTTTTTAAAGGGATTCAAAAAGAGCATCATACTTTATTGGAAGAGGCAGAGAATCTAAGAAAATTGATTGAAGACTTTGAGTCGATAATCCGCGCTGAGTTGTCTTAAATTCAGCGGAACAGGCATAGGCCGGTAAAATAATTGAAAAGAGAAAAAGTTAAATAATTATGGCGGTGAAAAAACGCGGATTAAATCGAGGATTGGACGCTTTATTAGGCAGTTTTTCAGATAAGGAAGAACAAGCGGAAGCTGGGGAAGGCCATCAGTTACAAGCCCTGCCGATCGAGTATATGCAGCGGGGCAAGTATCAACCCAGAAAAGATATTAATCCCGAAAAGTTACAAGAGCTGGCGGATTCGATCAAAGCCCAAGGTATTATTCAGCCGGTTGTAGTACGCATGATTGCTTCGGAAAAATACGAGATTATTGCCGGTGAACGGCGCTGGCGGGCAGCGCAATTAGCGGGATTGCAGCAAGTGCCGGTGGTGATCAAGGAGATAGATGATCGGACTGCGATGGCGATAGCGCTGATTGAGAATATCCAGCGGGAAGACCTGAATCCTTTGGAAGAGGCCGAAGCATTGAAACGCTTGTTGGACGAGTTTGAAATGACCCATCAGCAAGTCGCCGATGCGGTCGGCAAGTCGCGTGCCACAGTAACTAATCTATTAAGATTGATCGATTTGCACCCGGACGTGAAAAAGATGTTGATTAATCGGCAACTGGAAATGGGTCATGCACGAGCGTTGCTGTCCCTGGATGGTCCACAGCAAGTGGTTGCGGCCAACAAGATTGTCAAAGAAGGGTTAACGGTCAGGGCGGCGGAGCGTTTGGTGAAAGACGGCCAAGCCGAGCCTAAAACACCTAAAATAAAGATCATAGACAAAGACACCTTGCGTTTACAGGAAGACCTGACCGCAAAACTGGGTGCAAAAGTATCGATTGAGCATAAGGAAAATGGAGCAGGAAAGCTGGTCATCGCCTATTCCAGTCTGGAAGAGTTGGATGGGATTCTTGAGCAGATTAAATAGCTGGATAGAGAATGTATCGATACATAAAAAACAATAGAAAATGTAAGTTAAATTTGAATCTTCCTTGATTTAATGAGGGTCGGTATATATAATTCCCTACCTGTTGAGTATGGAGTTGCGTGTGGCAGCTAGGAATAGCTCTACTGTCAGTAAAATCATTAGCTACCAAATTCTGGTAATAATAATAATGACAGCGGGATTTGCTTTGGTAAAAGGAAAGACTGGTGCCCTGTCGGCGGTTTTAGGCGGAGCGGCGGCATTTATTCCGAACTTGTATTTCGCCTTGCGGGTATATAGATCGGCTGGGCAGGAAGCGAGAAAGATTGTAAGGTCTTTTTATGCGGGAGAATCTGGCAAATTATTGTTAACGGCGGCGCTGTTTTTCATGATTTTTCAACTTCCGAACATAGAAATAATACCGCTGCTAGCAGTATATGTAGCAGCTTTATCAGTTTTTTGGTTTGCGCTGCTGATGCGCTGACACTGTTTATATTAGAGAGGAACGATGGCTACCGAAGCTCATGCCGAAGGTGCAACCGGTTATATTATTCACCATTTAACTTCGCTGACTGTGGGCGAGGGTTTCTGGGCATTGAATCTGGATACTTTGTTTTTCTCAGCCGTACTGGGAGTCCTGTTTGTCTGGTTTTTCAAAACGGCGGCAGACAAAGCAACAGCTGGCGTTCCAGGTTTGGTGCAGAATTTTGTGGAAATGCTGATTGAGTTTGTCGATACCCAGGTAAAAGACAGCTTTCACGGTAAAAATAAATTAATTGCTCCCCTGGCATTGACTATTTTTTGCTGGGTGTTTTTGTGGAACTTCATGGACTTATTCCCGGTTGATATTTTGCCGTTAATCGGTTCGCTGATGGGTATTGAATATCTGCGTGTTGTTCCAAGTACGGATTTGAATGCAACTTTTGCCATGTCTATTTCCGTCTTCTGTTTAATTATTTTCTATAGCATCAAAGTAAAAGGCCCTTGGGGCTTTGCGAAGGAGTTGATGTTTCAACCTTTCGGTCCATGGCTTTTGCCGTTCAACCTGCTGTTGAAATTGGTAGAAGAAATTGCCAAGCCAATTTCACTGGCACTTCGTTTATTCGGAAACCTATATGCGGGTGAGTTGATCTTTATTTTGATCGCTCTATTGCCTTGTTATCTCCAGCCTGTGCTGAGTTTTCCTTGGGCGATTTTTCATATTTTAATTATCACGCTCCAGGCATTCATATTCATGGTTTTAACCATCGTTTACCTGAGCATGGCTCACGAAGATCATTAAAGATTTTTTAACTTTTTATATTTTACTATTCGTTTGGAGGTTTCATGGAAATTGCAAAATTGATTGCTGATGTACAAGGCATGACTGCTATCGCAGTAGGTTTGGTTTTGGGTATGGGCGCTTTAGGAACAGCGATAGGCTTCGGTCTGTTAGGTGGAAAGTTCCTTGAAGGTGCAGCTCGTCAACCAGAAATGGTTCCAATGCTGCAAGTAAAAATGTTCGTTGTTGCGGGTCTGTTAGACGCGGTAACTATGATCGGTGTTGGTTTAGCGCTGTTCTTTACTTTTGCAAACCCATTCCTGTCTGCTGTACAAACTGCGGCAGCGGGTTAGTCAGCTGTTTAACTTTACTAGCAACAAGAGGAACGCATCGTGAGTATCAATGCTACTCTGATTGGGCAAATGATTACCTTTGCACTTCTGGTATGGTTTACCATGAAGTACATCTGGCCGCCTTTATTTGACTCTTTAGAA
>CAZJOY010000269.1:0-4110 GCA_964547705.1 uncultured Methylobacter sp.
GCAGTCTCGGCCGCCATCCATGGCAGTCGTAAAACCTGGAAGGTCTAACCGGCAATTTTCTGGACAGGCCGGGAAGCAGGATGCGCCCTGCGGCTCCGCATTCTGGGGCTTTTTTTTCGTGCTTTTCGTGCCTTTCGTGGACGATAAATATCAGATCAAGCATGAATGGTGGATGCGCTAAGACTGTGTTTCGGAAGCTTAAGATTTTTTCGAGATTCATTTTGTTTAAAATCGATTTCGAAAAAAACCTTTTTGTGCCCGATAGTCGACATGCTGTTGTCCCGCATCGGGCACAAAAAGTACGGCCTTGACCCTATGTTATCTAGCGCTAATTTCCTTGGCGCCAAGGTCGAAGCCGCAGTTTCCCCATCGCTACAAATACGTTTACCGGTCACCTGCTTTAGTGGTGAGTTTGCTGACCTTGTTGTTCAGCGGGCCGGCTGGTTTCATAGAAAGACTGAATCTCATCCTTCCAGATTTGGTCTGCCATATCGGGCCAGTGGTCTTTATCGAATCCCGGTGCATTTTCAAGGCGCGCTTTGTCTACGTTTAATATGAAGCGCTTGTTCTCCGTATCAAGTTTCAATGCGTCCCAGGGCACCGCGAACAGTCTTTCCCCCATTCCCAGGAAACCGCCGAAAGACAACACGGCATAGGCCACTTGGCCGTTGGTCATATCCAACATAATTTCCTTGATGTCTCCCAAATCTTCCTCTTTTTCATTGTAAACGTCATTGCCCATCAGGGTGTTCGCCCCCATCAACCGGGGACCGGGCCCTTCACCTTCGCCTTCATGACGTTTGTACATACCGTAGGTATCGCGTTCTTCAAAGTTCATGTCTATCTCCTGTCAAAAATAATATGAGAGAAAGGCTTTTACGATCATTTTGTAATCGTAAGCCCGGTTACCAAAGCATGAATGAGGGTTTTCTCGCTCATAAATAAACAATACACTTGAAGCAGCATAGAGTCGGTACGCTAAGGCACATAGATTTAAGACAAAGTTTTGAAGAACTTCGGGCCATTGCCGAAGATAGTCCTAAAAAACTAAGGACACGGTCATTAATAGCTTCCCGATATGGATCGGGTAAAAATTTTTCGTTCAGACTGACTCTTCGGCTGCGCTCAGGAGAGCCTTGTCGAATGGGGCTCAGTACGAACGGCTTGACGACAGAAGATAGTGATTTAGGGAAGCTATTTTTAACCAAATCCTAAATGGAAAAGCTAGAGGTCATGATACGCAAACCAGCGAATCCAGCCGGTTACAACTTGCCGTAAAACTCCGACAGGTAGGATACCGGCGGGATTCGCTATAAGAATTAATCCGTTATGCAGCTTACGATCCTGTGTTCACATTATTGCAACCCGCCTGAGACAACCAACCCGAAACCAGCCCTGCATCTTGTCTATTGCCGGATGGATCAAAATAATAGAGATGATTGTCCAGCGAAGAAACGGCCAGGTAAGTGCGAGTCGCCGAATAGAAGCGGTAACTGTAAACCGGCCCGACAATCGTGGTGGACCCGGCTGGAGCAAAAAGACCCGAAAAGATTCTTTCCGCCCAATTAAACAGGCATTCGGTTGAGGCTTCGCTATCTTGCGCATCGATACGTCCGTAAAGACCGTTCTGCTCATCGTTGGGACCGGCGCTAAAGAACAGCGTGTTGACCGGTTGATTGGCAAAGCCGTTGCCGAAAGCCAACCCCCACAAGCCGTCGATTTTTATCGGGTTACCGTTGGCGCTGGTCAGCTGGCCGGCAAATTGCCCTGTGATTGGATCGTAGGCATTAATAACGCCGTCGCCGAAGTTGCCCACCAGAAGATGATTGCCAAACTTGCCAAAGCCCGCGGGCGCCAAAGCCATCCCCCACGGCGCATTCAGTCTGCCTTGCGATACGACGCGTTTGATCAGCTTGCCGTTGGGCTCGAATACATTCACAAATCCAAGGCCGTTACCTTTTACATCGTCCTCCTTGTTATCATCTTGCCTTGCATAGGAGACATAAATATTGCCGCCAATGGCTTGTATGCCGAACGGCGCGAAGCCGGTGGGAATGTTGGGATCGGTAAATGCGCCTGTTGTTAGCGTCACCGGTCTGAACGCGCTATCGAAGACATCGATCTTGTTGTTATGGAAGTCGGTGGCATAAAGCAGGTTGCCGGTACCGTTCGCGCTTAGGGCAAGTCCCTTGTAGATAGCGCCGGTCGAGGTCGAGTTGTCGACGACTTTAATCGCGCGAGTCTGATCGACAGTGGGCGCCCAGCCGGCGATCACCCCTTCTTCAGTGGCGAAAATGAAGCGGCTGGCCGCAGAAGCGCCGCCTGTTGCGGAAACTACGAATTCAGTCGATCCGTTGAATACAATGCCGGTTGGATGTCCACCGTTAGGCGCTCCTGGCGACGGGACCTGAACGACTAGGGAGTTTCGAGTGCCGGTACCGTTATATAACGTAGAAACGCCGGAGCCGTTATCGGCCACCCACGCCGGTCCAAATGGATTGAAAGCGATTCCCCACGGATTGACCAGATTAGGGTCGGTAACGTCTGCCGCACCGGAAAGGTTGGCTACCAAGTTGTGCTGCTGATAAAAATTCCCTGCGGCATGAGCTTTCAATCCGGTAAAAGCCAGTACGATCAATAATAATGTACAAAGACGGGATGTGCTTGTTATAGGAAGTTTTTTCATTTTCGCAGCTCCTCAAAATGAATGAGAGCGGGGACACTGGTTGGAGAGAGTGATACCCCCTTCTCATGTAGGGACGACTCGCTTGTTGTCTCATCCTGTCTGGCATCGGCCATTAAATTAAGCGCATGCCGAGCTCCGGTAAACCGTGAGGGCATTGTGCTGTGGCCGGGATAGACTAATCAAGCCCGGCTGAACGCCGGCTATTCGGGACTATGCGCTTATTGCCTTACAACACAGATTGTTGAGTTTTGGCGACTTGTATTGCAGATAGTCTGTTGCCGGCGCTTCAGTAAAACATTCGACCCCTAGTATTTCGTAGGGGCCGGCGAACTCCCGGTAAGCTGGAGTTATAGATTGCTTTTTTAAGCGCTTTGTCTGTATTCACCTGAGCTACTTCTTTTTCTTGCGGCCTTCGCCGGATTCGCCTGAGGCGCTTTTGCCATGAGAGGCTTGGCCTCCCTTACGGCCGGCTTCTCTGGCTTCTTCCGGAGTAAATTCATGAGCCGTGCCTTTTTGATGAGCAGCTTGACCGCCTTTACGGCCGGCTTCTCTGGCTTCTTCCGGAGTAAACTCATGAGCCGTGCCTTTTTCATGGGCGGCTTGACCGCCTTTATGACCGGCTGCTCTGGCTTCTTCTGAAGTAAATTCGTGGGCAGTACCTTTTTCATGAGCGGCACGTCCTCCTTTACTGGCAATTTCCCGTTGCTTTTCTTCATCCATCGAAGCAAAACCTCGATTTCTGGTGGAACTTTTTTCACTCGTATGGGACTGTTTTTGCTGATCCATGATCATCACCTCAAACATATCAATTAAACGTCAAATGAGTGCCTTCTGTGGAATTAGATCAAAAAGCATTGCTTCTTTTTTATTAAAGAAGTGGCTCAAGAATATTACGAAAGAGTCCATTACTTCTGTACGCAATCACACATAGATGGCAGGAAAAATGCATTTAATATTTTTTAAATCGCAATATAAACAGTGGTCTATCTATAAGCCGACTGCCAATCGTTACCCGTAGGCAATCTTTAACAGCAAGCGGCTAAGCATGAAATGCCGATGCCAGCGGCTAAAATTTTGCTAAAGGCTGCTTGAACTGGGGGCCCTATCAAGCTTTATCGATAGCTTTCCATTGACCGTCGGCTTCGTCTTTTTGGTACTTATTTTTGACTGCGCTCCAGGCCACCCGATGAGCCCGTTCTTCCTCATGCCCGTATTCGTTCCAGGCATTGTTGAAAGCTGCCCGGTAAATCTCCTGGGCATGCTTAGGTAAATGTTCCCGCACGTTTTGGGGTAAATCGTTTATATCTTGATAAGGCATGGCTGACCTCCAACCGAATGACAACAATTCATTGTTTTTAAATAACTTTAGATAAAGAATCCGCTTTAGTCGGTACGGCTGGATACATATAAACAAAGTCACTGTT
>CAZJOY010000269.1:4120-5601 GCA_964547705.1 uncultured Methylobacter sp.
GTACGTTGTCGTACAGAAAAAATTACGTTAAACCAGTAGCTTGTTAAAAAGTGGATTTTCCGATGCAACCGTACATGGACCCAACTTGAATGAATGCGAAGCGATAGTTACCGATCTTGATTGAGGAGAGTGATATGAGAGCTTTATGTTGGTACGGTACAAACGATGTTCGGGTTACCACTGTGCCGGACCCTAAAATTATCGATAACAGCGATGCGATTATTAAAATCACGTCCACTGCAATATGCGGGTCCGATTTGCATCTTTTGAACGGCTTTATGCCGACGATGGAAAAAGGCGACATATTGGGCCACGAACCGATGGGTGAAGTTGTTGAAGTGGGCAGTGATGTCAAGCATTTAAAGATCGGCGACCGGGTCGTCGTGCCTTTCACTATCTCTTGCGGAAAGTGTTTTTTTTGCCAAAAACAAATGTATTCCTTATGCGACAACTCCAACCCCTGCGCAAATATAGCCCGCAAGGCAATGGGGCAGGCTACCGCCGGGATATTCGGCTACTCCCATATGCTGGGCGGTTTTGCCGGCGGCCAGGCCGAATATCTACGGGTCCCGTTTGCCGATGTCGGGCCGTTTAAAGTGCCCAATGGCATTCCCGATGAGAAAGTTTTATTCCTGTCGGATATTTTTCCTACCGGTTACATGGCGGCGGAAAACTGCGGCATTGAACCGGGCGATACCGTCGCAGTTTGGGGCTGCGGCCCGGTTGCACAATTTGCGATCCAAAGCGCCTGGATGTTCAACGCCGGACGCGTCATTGCCATCGACCATGTGCACGAACGCCTTGAAATGGCCGAGCAGAAGGGCAGGGCGGAAACGATTAACTTTGACCAGGTGGATGTTTACGATCAATTAATGCTAATGACAGGAGGGCGCGGACCTGACCGTTGCATCGATGCGGTAGGCTGCGAAGCGCATGCAGGCGGAACCTTGGACGGTATTATCGATTCAGTGAAAACCGCAACCATGCTGGGTACGGATCGTCCTCATGTTTTACGCCAAGCCATCAGGAGTTGCCGCAAAGGCGGGACTGTTTCGGTACCGGGCGTTTATGTCGGCTTTGGCGATAAAATCCCGATCGGGGCAGCCATGAATAAAGCGCTGACCATCAAGACAGGTCAAACCCATGTCCAGAAATATATGCCGATTCTGTTTGAAAAAATTGAAAAGGATGAAATCGATCCTTCCTTTGTTATTACTCATCAAATGAATCTTGATAATGCGCCTAAGGGATATAGCCTTTTTAAAGAAAAAGAAGACCATTGCATTAAGGTTGTACTGAAACCTTAGCCTTTGTTGGTTTGATGATAGAAGGGCGGCGGATGCCGCTAAGGACCAGACTGATTGCTCTTGTTCCACGTAGCGCATCACTGCCATTAAGTTAAGGAAACATCATTGAAAACAATGCTTTTTCGGTTATGTAAATTGAACAAAGTTCTCGCTGCTGTAGGGCGCGCCGTGCGC
>CAZJOY010000270.1:0-5502 GCA_964547705.1 uncultured Methylobacter sp.
CTTCGGTGTCGGCGGTAAAAATAGCGCCGTTCAATACTTCTTCCAACGTTTTTTCGTAGCCGTTGTTTAAAAACTTGAAAGCTTTGGCCGCGCGTTTTGGCGTATCGATCAGTCCTTCACGATTTAAATCTTCACCGACTGCTTCGATAATTTTGGCAAAATGCTCTTCCATTGTTTCAATCTCACTTATAAAAAATAGCCGATCAGTATACACATTGGGCCTTGAATTTTAAGGCTTCGGCTCCAAGCTCACGCCCTTTATCGGTAGGGCATCCAATAGCACATTGATGTCCGCGCCGGGCTTACAGACATTCTCGCTAAGATGGCGCCGCCAACCCCGGGCGCCCGGCTCGCCATGAAACAGGCCTAAAATATGCCGGGTTATGCTATTTAAGCGGACGCCATCTTTAAGATCAAGTTGTTCCTGGATATAGGGAATTAACAAATCCATAATCATTTCCCGTGACCGTGGGGCTTTGGATTCGCCATAAAGTCGTCTGTCTACTTCGGCCAACAAATAAGGATTGTGGTAAGCCTCCCGGCCTACCATGACGCCGTCGACATGCTGCAAAATAGCTTCGGCTTGATCTAATGTAGTGACGCCGCCGTTCAGGATGATTTCCAACTGTGGAAAATCCTGTTTTATTTGGTAGACGACATCGTAGCGCAACGGCGGAATGTCGCGGTTTTGTTTGGGTGATAAGCCGCTTAACCATGCCTTTCTGGCATGAATAATAAAAGTCTTGCAGCCGGCGTCGGCAACCGTCGAGATAAAATGCACCAATTCCTCATAAGAATCACGCTCGTCAATACCGATTCTCGATTTGACCGTGACTGGAATCGAAACCGCTTGGGCCATTGCAGCAACGCACTCGGCAACTAGCTCAGGCTCGGCCATCAGGCAAGCGCCGAAGCGGCCATTTTGGACTCTATCGCTAGGACAGCCGACATTTAAGTTCACTTCGTCATAGCCGTAATCTTCAACCATCTTTGCACAGATGGCTAGCTCGCGCGGGTTGCTGCCGCCCAATTGAAACGCAACCGGATTTTCAGCTGCGCTAAATTGTAAAAAACGATGATGATCGCCATGAATCAACGCGCCAGTCGTCACCATCTCGGTATACAAAAGCGCATGTTGTGAAATCAGTCGGTGAAAATAGCGGCAATGTCTGTCAGTCCAATCCAACATCGGTGCAACGCAGAATTTTCTGCTGGGATCGGAGTGGGTGTCTTTGGTATGTGTCAATTTCTTATCAGCGAGTTGGGTAGGTTATGGGGTAGGAAACGTGGGTATTACGCAAATATTATAACGGGACTTCCTTATGCGGCCCATTGATAAACAGGAATTAAACGGACAATCATGTCAGCTTTCACTCTACTATCAAATCCTGATCCATGTAAAATAAGCCAAGATTTTGATAAGGAACTACTTTTGAATACACAGAATTTCTGCCTTTGCGGCTCAGGCATCGAATATACTCAATGCTGCGGTCCATTTCACTCCGGCGAAAAAAAGCCGTTAACTGCCGAAGCCTTGATGCGCTCGCGCTTTACCGCTTACGCCATGCATAACGCCGGCTATCTACAAGAGACTTGGGATGCCACTGTGCGGCCTGAATTGATCGACTTTTCCAAAGAAAAAGTCGATTGGCAACGCTTGGAAATCGGCAACACGAAAAAAGGCGGAGTTAAGGACGCTAAAGGCGTGGTGGAGTTTAAGGCGTATTATTTGCAGGATGGCGAGGAGTACGTTATGACTGAGATCAGCCAGTTTATCAAACGCGCCGACGGCTGGTTTTATCTGGATGGTCTGGTTAAATCGATCGCCAAGGTAGGCTTGCAGACTAATCTGGGTAAGAATGCGCCGTGTTCCTGCGGTAGCGGCAAAAAGTTTAAACGGTGCTGCGGAGCTACGTGAACCATAGCCTAAAGGGCGACCAGTCCGCCTGTCGCCCTGTTCTGGTCAGTCTACTCAAAAACAACGTTATTTTTCGTCTTTTGTCGGTTCTTCCGATTCTCCGATCAGCGCCGATAAACAGTCCATCTGGCTTTCGGTATAGTTCGAATGAGCTTCCGCCAGCTCTTTTGCCGAACCGAAATCAGTGCGTAGTTCTTCAAGGGTTTTTTTAGGATCTTTGGAAGAAGACAACTGCAACATTTTTGTATAGTTGCGATAAGCCATCAAGCGTTGGGGGTCGAGCGCAAAAATGCCGGGCATACGGTTTGAAGTCGTATCGACGACGCATTTAGTCATGCGCTCCGGCGATAATTTATAGTCTTTAATGTCTTTTTCCAGCTGCATTTGCTCCAATACAGTCTGTTCGTATTGATTTTTATCTGCGCAGGCGGGGAGTAATAATGCAGATAGGGAAAGGAGCAGTAGTTTTTTCATGTCTGTGTAACCGTAATTAGTGAAAACGCGATGTGCGGCATTATACGCACATAAGTCGAGCAAAAGGCAAAAGAGGGGGCTCCTCGTTTGATTCTAGCCTACAATCAATCCATCTCCTTCATGGCCTGTGTTATCCAAGCTTCGGCATCGGCATTAATATCGGCGGCTTTGCGGCCTTTGGTTTCTATGACCGGGCCGATTTTCAGTTTGATCACGCCCGGATATTTTAGAAAACTGTAGCGCGGCCAGAAGTCACCGGCATTATGGGCGACGGGAACGACTGGAAAGCCGGTTTTATGCGCCAGCATCGCGCCGCCAATATTAAACTTCAATACTTCCCTGGCTCCAGCGCGCGTGCCCTCTGGAAAAATCAGCACCCATAAGCCTTCGTTTAAATATTTAGTGCCTTGCTCGAGTAAAGAACGTAATGAAGCGCGTTGATTTTTTCGATTAATGACGATGGATTTCAGCGTGAGCAGCGACCATCCCCAAATCGGCAGATACAACAATTCACGTTTTATGACCACTGAATGAGGCGGCAAAATATATCTTAAAGCCAGCGTTTCCCATGCTGATTGATGATTGCTCAAGATAATGGCCGGTTGCTCAGGATTGATATGTTCCAGCCCTTCGACTTCATAAGTGAGGCCGCAGAAAACCTTGGTCATCCAGCCGATAATAGCGCACCAGGCGTGGCCGATTCTCCAGCGTATTTTAAAGGTCGTTAGCATGCCTAGAATTAGTAAAATTCCGACTATGGTAGCGGTAGAGAAAATACCCAAAAATAACAGGGCCGAGCCTATATAGTTTTTAGGTCTAGGGTCTTGATGTAAGGTATCTTGCTGCGTCATATAAGTTCTCAAAAATAGGAATGTTGAGATGAGGGTTTTCAGTTAGGGTTTTTTGGCCTTTGCCGGTTTTGACCAATATCGGGCTTGCACCGACGGCCTCCGCTGCCTGGAGGTCGCGGAGCGAGTCGCCGATAGCAGTCATGCCGTCCAACTTGATATGGTTGTCGGCAGCAAATGTTTCAAACAATCCCGGCTTGGGTTTCCGGCAGGTGCAGTCATCGTCCGGGCCATGCGGGCAAAAATAGATCGCATCGATTTTTCCGCCTTTTTCCTCAGTCATCCGCAGCATTTTTGCATGGATTTTTTCCAGCATGTCGGCATCGAATAAACCGCGAGCCAGGCCGGACTGATTGGTAATCACAACGACTTTATAACCATGCCGATTGAGCAGGGCGATGGCTTCAAGGCTGCCGTCAATCGGCAGCCATTGTTCGGGGGATTTGATGAATTCATCCGAATCGTGATTGATAACGCCATCACGATCCAGCAACACGTAGCGGTTTTGGGACATGTTTTATGTAGCGTTCCCGCACCGCTGGAGCGGCGCCTGCTGCATTCCCACGCAGGAGCGTGGGAACGATAGTCGATGGGATGGATGCATTTACGATTGCAGCTTGGAAATGTCGGCGCAAGTCAAAAATTGTTCCGACAGCAGGTTCAGCAGTGCCAGCCGGTTGGCGCGCAAGTCAAGATCGTCGGTCATCACCATCACATGATCGAAAAACGCATCGACGTCGTTGCGTAAACCTGCCAAACGGTTAAGCGTTGCCTGGTAATCGCGTTGCGCCAGAAGCGGTTTAATGTCATCGGCGGATTGCAATGCCGTTTGTAATAACTGTTTTTCTTGCGGTTCAAGCAAAGTGCCTACGCTGGTTGCAGGCTCGGTGTCCGATTTTTTCAAGATGTTGCGGATACGCTTATTCGCCGCGGCCAAGCTTTCGGCTTCGGGTAATTGCCTGAAGGTTTTAACGGCTTGCAGACGTTGCATGAAATCCAACGGTTCGGCTGGATTTACACTAATGACAGCGTCGAATTCATCGGCGGTGTAGCCTTGATCCAGACAATAGCCTTTCAAACGGTCAAAAATAAAATCGATAACCCGGTCCGCTGTTGCAGCTTGATCTTTCTCGGTTTTAATTTGTGCTCCGGCAAATTCAGTTAACTCAACGATACTGATGTTGAGTTTGTTTTCTATGATGGTTCGGAGAATGCCTAATGCAGCGCGGCGCAATGCATAAGGGTCTTTATCGCCGGTAGGGATCAAGCCAACAGCAAAAATGCCGACCAGTGTGTCGATTTTTTCCGCAATCGCCAGAATTTGCCCGATAGTGCTGCCCGCTGTCGGACTGCCGGATTGCTTAGGAAAATACTGTTCTTCAAGCGCCAGTGCGACCGCTTTCGGCTCGTGTTCCGCCGACGCATAGTAGCGTCCCATAATGCCTTGCAGGTTGCCGAATTCGCCGACCATTTCGGTCATCAAGTCGGTTTTTGCCAATAATGCGGCGCGCTCGGCCAGTTCAACATCGGCGTTCAAGTGTCCGGCAATAAACTTCGCCAGGTTTCGAACCCGTATCGTCTTGTCGTAAACCGTGCCCAGGCTCTCCTGGAATACCACGTTGCGCAAGCTGTCCAAGCGGTCTTCTAGGTTTTTCTTCCGGTCTTGGTTCCAGAAAAACTCGGCATCGGAAAGGCGCGGAGTGACTACGCGTTCATTACCTTGCTGTATTGATTTAGGATTGGTGCTTTCGATATTACTAAAGGTGATGAAGTTCGCCAGCAATCCGCCGTCGGCATTTTCAACCGGAAAATATTTCTGGTTGGTTTGCATTGTCGTAATTAAAACTTCCGGCGGCAGTTCCAGGTAGCGCGGATCGAAAGTCCCGGTAATCGGCACCGGCCATTCGTTCAGCGCGGCGATTTCTTCGAGCAAATCGTCCTCAATATGCGCAATGCCGCCTACTGCATCGGCAGCTTTTTGCGCGGCTTCGCGGATAATGGTTTTTCTTTGTTCGAAGTCGGCAATGACATGGCCTTGTTTATACAGCGCATCGGCATAATCTTCCGGCTTGGCTAACGTAATTTGTTGCGGCGCGTGGAAACGGTGGCCTTGCGTAGCTGCGCCGGTTTTGAGGCCGAGGATTTCGGTCTCGATGACGCTGTCGCCGTAAAGCAAAACTGCCCAATGCACCGGTCTGACAAACTCCGTAGTGAAGCTGCCCCAGCGCATGCGCTTGGCAATCGGCAGCCCGGCAATACTTT
>CAZJOY010000271.1:0-5300 GCA_964547705.1 uncultured Methylobacter sp.
TTGGTATATTCGCCCCATATCGTTTTTCTAGGTTCTGCATACTGTTCACCTTGCAATTGCCAGAGCGGGTTAGGCATAGCAGTATCCTCGAAAACCAGGTTGTTCACTCCTCTGGGACTTTTGGGATCGATATAATAACTTCTTAAATAGCTGTACAGCCAATCTGCACCACGCGATCTGGCGATTAACGACAAGTCGGGCGGTTGAGTGCCAAACCATTTTTCAGCATCATGCTTGTTCATGGCGCTGTGGAGCTGGTCATAGATACTTGCTCCTTCAGGAGCAATGTCTTTTAGCATCATTTTTTGATCGACACCTGTGTCAAGAGCAATGCGTAAGTAACGGATATGCTTGATTGAATGACAACCAAGACAATAAGTGACGAAATTTTTCGCTCCCCGTTGCAATGAAGCATTATTGGAAAGATCAATATGCGCTGTTTGCAGCTCAACGCCTTCTGAGGCGGCAACCCCAAAAGACAGTAATAACAATGAAAGTAATGCTACTAAATTTTTCATATTAATCCAGACTCCCTTTTGCTTTTTTTGCTAACCGGCTGATAACGTTGATTATGCCTTTAGGCCTAGGTCTTCTGGTAAAAAAAGAGCTTTTAAAAGCAGCATGACCAATTTCAGCCGCTGCCGGTTTTACTTCGGTAATTTCCTCAATCAATGCAGGTAATTGTTCCTCAAGGGTATGTAATTGCTCTTCAAGGCTATGTGCTTTGGTTAACCGTGTTGGCACCGGCTTGGTTTTCTCCCAGCGAGTGTAAATGGGCATTAACATGAAGAAACCAAAATAAATCGTAGTAAAAATTCGAGCAAAAATGGTTGCTGTCGGTGTTGCCGGTTGTGTGCCCAAATAACCCAAGGCTAGAAAGCTGATTACAAATAAGCATAAGGCTTTTTTGTAGATGCCGCCGCGATAACGAATTGATTTGACCGGGCTACGATCCAGCCAAGGCAGCAGGAACAACACGACAATCGCACCGCCCATGCCGATAACACCGGCAAACTTATCGGGGATTGCCCTTAAGATGGCGTAGAAGGGAGTGAAGTACCAGACTGGAGCGATATGCTCCGGGGTTTTCATCGGGTCGGCAGGGATAAAGTTTGCATGTTCAAGAAAATATCCACCCATTTCCGGCATATAAAAAATAACCGTGGCGAAAAATAGCAAAAACACGCCCACACCGACTAAATCTTTGACAGTGTAATAGGGATGGAAAGGAATGCCGTCGATTGGATGGCCCCATGGATCTTTACGTTCCTTAATTTCAATGCCGTCAGGGTTGTTTGAGCCTACTTCATGCAAGGCTACGATATGCAGGAATACCAACATGACCAAAGCCAGCGGCACCGCAATAACATGAAACGCGAAGAATCGGTTCAAGGTTGCATCGGAAACAACATAATCGCCCCTGAGCCACAGTGACAGGTCGTCGCCGATTACAGGGATGGCGCTGAACAGCGAGATGATGACCTGCGCGCCCCAGTACGACATTTGGCCCCAAGGCAACAGATAGCCCATAAAAGCTTCGGCCATCAACGCGACAAACAACAACATGCCGAAAATCCAGATCAGTTCACGAGGATGCTTGAACGAGCCGTAAAGCAGGCCTCTGAACATGTGCAGATAAACAACGATAAAAAATGCCGATGAACCGGTTGAGTGCATGTAGCGGATCAGCCAACCCCAATTTACATCGCGCATGATGTATTCAACGGAGTCGAATGCCAGTTTGGCATCCGGTTTGTAGTTCATTGTTAAAAATATACCGGTTAAGATTTGGTTAACCAGTACCAGTAAGGCCAGTGAACCAAAGAAATACCAGAAATTGAAGTTTTTCGGCGCATAGTAATGCGTCATGTGCTCGTTCCAGAGCTTGGCTAGCGGAAACCGCTCCAAAATCCATTCATTACATTCAGTTATGCGGCTACGTTTCATGCGCTTGCTTCCTCTTCACCGACAATCAGCTGGGTATCGGTAATATAGCGATAAGGTGGGATTTCCAGGTTAGTAGGGGCCGGTACGCCGCGATAAACGCGACCTGCCAGATCAAACCAAGAGCCATGACACGGACAGAAAAATCCGCCTTTCCACTTTTCGCCAAGATCGTGGGGAGCTATTTCGGGACGGAACGTGGGTGAGCAACCCAAATGGGTACACAGGCCCACAGCAACGAAAATTTCCGGTTTAATGGAACGTGCCGGATTTTTGCTGGATTCCGGTTGAATGGATTCCTGAGAAAGAGGATCTCTCAGCTCATTGTCCAGTGTTTTTAGTGTCTCAAGAACTTCAGGCGTTCTGTTGAGTATCCAGACCGGCTTGCCTCGCCATGCGACCCTGATTAATTGGCCCGGTTCCATTTTGCTCAGATCAACTTCAACAGGGGCACCAGCAGCCATGGCTTTGACACTAGGTTGCATTTGAGCAAGAAAAGGAACAGCTAAATATCCTGTGCCGACTGCGCCAACCACGGTCAAGGCCGAGGTTAAAAACTGGCGTTTGGACTGATCGACGCCTTTATTATTCATTATAGAACTCTCCTGATTAAGTCTGCGCTTCTTAAGGGCGCATTGTTTTATATTACCAATATACCATTAGAGCTTATAAGATTTGAAGTGCTTATACCGCCGGTTTTAGGATTTGTTAGCCATAAAAAATAGATTAAAGCGATAGGTAATATCCAAGTATATGATATTACATAGTATTCTTTATTTTCAAACCCTGCCGGCGCAGCCAAATTTTTGTATATAAACGATGTGTATTTGATGGCTTGATAGGGGGCTATTTCTTTTTATAAAGTAGCTAAGCTGCTTGTTAATGCTGAAATAAAGGCCGTATTTTCTTGGGGTTTACCTACAGTTACCCGTAAACAGTCAGCTAGCAGGCCGACTTGAACATTAAGATTTTTAATCAAAACGCCTTGTTGTTTTATCGATAGGAATATTTCGGTTGCCCGATTTTCAGGAGTTCTAAACAGGATAAAATTAGCGGCGCTAGGGTAGGCGGTAATGCCGTCCAGAGTATTCAACTGGTTAAAAACAATTGATCGTTCAGTGCAAATCTGTTGCGTTTGCTGATCGAATAAGGCTTTGTTAGACAAGGCGAAGTCTGCGCTTATTTGAGTGAGGCAGTTAATGTTGTAGGGTAGACGGATTTTATGCAATTGTTCGATGATTTCCGGAGTGCCCGCAATGTAGCCCAGGCGTAAACCCGCCAAACCCAGTTTCGATACGGTACGCATGACCAGCAGATTATCATATTGTCCCAGGCTGTCGATAAAACTGGCATTAGCAAAAGGCGCATAAGCCTCATCAATCACCACCAAGCCTTTGGCGGTTTTTATGATTTCCCTGATCGACGCTTCGGAAAATAAATTTCCGGTGGGATTGTTAGGATAGGCCAGGAAAATAACCGAAGGCTGGTGTTTTTCTATCGCGTCCAGCATAGCCGGTAAATCCAGGTCAAAGCTGTCAGCAAGCAATGGAATGCCGTGGTAGCTCAGTCCCAAGCAAAGACTCAGCTGTTTATACATTACAAAACCGGGATCGGGCGCCAATACGGAAGCATTCGAAGGCAGCGCCATCAATAGTAATTGAATGATTTCATCGGAACCATTGCCCAGCAGTACGTCGAACTGGTCAGGTATTTGGTTCAAGCGTTTGATAGTTGCAGTCAGATGCTTAGCTTCAGGGTCTGGATAGCGATTCAACGGACAGTCTTTCAGCGCCTCCAGCCAACTTTTTTTAATGTCTTCAGGCCAGCTGTAGGGATTATCAAGTTTGATCAAGCCGGGGGCATCGGCAACCTTGTAGGCGGACATTGCCAGGACTTCTTTACGGAAAATGGAGGTAATTGGCATAGGTTCGGTTAGATAGCTTTTTAACGGTTAAGAAAATAGAACTCGGCAATTGCTTATGCATGATCCACGGGGAAGTGGGGCAGTGATTGCTCCATGCAATCTTGCGGCAGCTTCACCATCCATGGAGGTCAATGCAGAGAAATGACTGAATCATTTCCTGTTCATGCAGTCGTAGAGGCGTCTACTTTGCCGGTATTAGTTGATTCGTTGCCAAGGTAGACGCATGGCTTTTATATTACTTTTGTCTCTTTAGTTTGATTTTATTCTGAATTCCGCTGATCGCGCATGGGCAGTCAGACTTTCGCCTCGCGCCAAGATGGATGCAGTTTTACCCAGCATATCCGCACCGGCTTCAGAGCAATTAATTAAACTGGAGCGTTTTTGGAAATCATAAACCCCTAATGGCGACGAAAACCGTGCCGTACTGGATGTTGGTAATACATGGTTCGGCCCTGCACAGTAATCGCCTAAGGCTTCGGCGGTATAACGGCCCATGAAAATAGCACCGGCATGACGAATGTTTTTACATAAAGCTTCCGGGTCCTCAACGGAAAGTTCCAGATGCTCCGGTGCAATGACGTTAACCACATTGGCAGCCGCATTTAAATCGTCGACCTTGATCATCGCACCTCGCGTAGTTAACGATGTTTTGATGATTTCGGCACGCTCCATGGTTGGTAATAATTTGTTGATGCTTTGCTCGACAGCGTCCAGATAAGCGGCATCGGGACTAATCAATATGGCTTGGGCATTTTCGTCATGCTCGGCTTGTGAGAACAGGTCCATCGCAATCCAATCGGGATTGGTTTTGCCGTCGCAAATGACCAGGATTTCCGAAGGTCCGGCGATCATGTCAATACCGACTTGTCCAAAGACCAGTTTTTTTGCGGTAGCCACATAGATGTTGCCTGGCCCGACAATTTTTGCCACAGCAGGAATAGTCTCAGTGCCGTAAGCCAGTGCGGCAACGGCTTGCGCTCCACCCATCGTAAATACGCGATCTACGCCGGCTAGATAGGCGGCTGCAAGTACCAGTTGATTGGTTTCGCCGTGAGGTGTCGGTACAACCATGATCAATTCGCCGACCCCCGCGACTTTGGCCGGTATCGCATTCATTAATACTGACGAAGGGTAGGCGGCTTTACCTCCGGGCACATAAAGTCCTACGCGATCCAGTGGGGTAATTTTTTGCCCAAGGACGGTACCGTCAGTTTCGGTGTACTGCCATGACTCCATTTTTTGGTGTTCGGCATAAGCGCGGATACGGTCGGCAGCTGTTTGCAAAGCATGCGCTTGCTCAGTCGGTAAGCTGTGCCAGGTCGATTTGAGGACTTCCGGCGCTAATTCCAGTTCGGAGGATTCCGTGATCGCGCGGTGGTCAAAGCGGTTAGTGTATTCGATGACTGCTTTGTCTCCGTTTTTACGGACATCG
>CAZJOY010000272.1:0-5261 GCA_964547705.1 uncultured Methylobacter sp.
GTGGTGGAGTTGGGCTATGCCACTTCGTGCAGCTATGAACTGATCCGCCGGCTTTTAAAAAAACACTCTAAAGCCCTGGCAGAAGCAGGAGTGGTGTATTCCGGATGTCAGTGCGGAATTCGTGGCGGCGATGGAAGACGTCCGGGACCTGTATGAAGAGCCTTACGAACCGATGCGTCCGGCCGTGTGTTTCGATGAAAGCCCCAAGCAGCTGATTGCCAAAGTGCGCGAATCGATACCGGGCGTACCGGCCCGCTATGACACCGAATACGAACGTAAAGGCTGATGTGTCAACACTTTTCCGGACACAAAGTTAAGCAGCTTTTAGCTGCATTTCGTAGTTCACAGGCGACACATAGTTATTGGCAGAATGAAGCCGTTCACGGTTATAAAACACTTCGATATATTCAAATATATCCTGCTTAGCCTCGGCTCTGGTTTGGTAACGTTGATGATGAACCAGCTCTGTTTTCAGCGTATGGAAGAAGCTTTCCGATACGGCGTTATCCCAGCAGTTACCTTTCCGACTCATGCTCTGGATGATGCCATGCTGGACTAACAACGCTCGGTGACTTTCCTACGCGTATTGACTGCCTCGATCCGTATGCCAAATCAAGCCCTTGCCGGGCTTGCGTTGCCAAACGGCCATCAATAACGCATCATTGACTAATTTAGCCCTCATGTGCTCAGCCATTGACCAGCCGACTACCTGCCGTGAATACAAATCGATGACGACAGCCAAGTACAACCAGCCTTCCTGGGTATGAATAAAAGTGATGTCGCCGACATAAGCTTGGTTTGGTTCCGCCACCGTGAATTGCCGGTCCAGATGATTGGGCGCAATGGGTAGGTTATGTTGAGAATTTTTGGTGGCTTTGAATTTACGCTTGGTTTTACAGGCCAAACCCGCTGCCTCCATCAACCGGCCAATACGTCGTCGGCTGACCTGCCTATCCCTTTTGATTAAGGCTTCCTTGAGTCGGCGCGTGCCATAATTTCTGCGGCTCTTTTTGAACAAGGTCTTGATCACTTCAGTGAGTTCTACATCGTCTTTTTCAGTAGCAGTTTGAGGCGACTTTAACCAAGCATAGTAAGCGCTACGGGAAACAGTCATGAATCGACACATTGATTTAACCGAAAATTCAGCCTCATGCCGCTTAATCCAGGCGTACTTCACCGTTGTTCCTTGGCAAAATACGCCGCTGCTTTTTTTAACAGGTCGCGCTCCTCTATTAAACGGGCGTTTTCTTTCTTCAACCGCTTCAATTCTTCGTAAAGATGCTCATCGGTTCGAACGGTTTTGTTGGGTTCCTTGGGCTGGCTATATTTGTTGATCCACGTATGTAACGTATTGGCGTTAACCCCTAAATCTCTGGCGGTTTGGGCGATTGGCTTCTCTGATTCCAGGGCTAGCTTGACTGAGGATTCCCTAAATTCGGCACTGTAAGTTTTTATTTTTTATTTTTTGTTTTTCTTGATCCATTTTCGACACACTCTCTATTTTCAGGTTATTTTAGATTGTGTGTCCGGTTTAGTGTAGCCACTTCAAATCTACTCAAAAAAGAGTCGTCTAAGATGAGCATTAAGAAAAAAAGTTTTAAAGTCGCTTTGAATGATGACTTTAGGGAAAGCGTCATTTTCCTGTCCTGAGATTTATATGCGCTTGCCCTGAATAAAATACCGATGGTGTTTATCAGCTATGTTTCCAATATCAGCAAAGGTAGAATCTATGTTAAAAGGATATGCTATTGGATGAGGGCGCTATTAGTTACTTCCAGCCATTGGGCGCTACCGATAACTTCCGGATGGTACTGCATAATCACAGAATAAGCGTTAGGGGGGGTGTTAAAGCTGTTGCCATTGATAGTATCGGTCACACGAGGAATTATTACTTGTTGTTTAGCTGAGTCATAAGTAGCCTGGAATTCATCGGCTATAGTATTAGAGGTAAGTCTTTTAAGGAACGATAAAGCGAATTTTAAAGAATTTTTACTATTGGAATTTGTTGTGAGGGCATTTGTGCCTGCAGGTGAGTTCTGTAGTAGTAGGTTAGCTTCATAGAGTGCATCCCCAATCCGAATTTTAGGGATATACAATTCACCAGTAAGTGCGTTGAATGTCGCAGATCCTGCGGCTGCTGTTGATGATAACAAAGGATTAATACCCGTGCCGGTGATTTGAATTGTGTACTGGTCGTCACTCCAAGGATAGTGCATATAATATTCCTCGGTAGTTGGATACGATTTTGCTTTACCCTCACCATCCAAACCAAATACATTTACTCCTGCCCTACGTAGAACAGTCCCTGCAACTCCACATTCTTTAATAGGTTTACCTGAACCGTCATTTCCCGCCAGGGTTGAAGAAACTGCAATCAAATAATTCCTTGTGCCTGGTCCTACGCCGATGTCAAGAGAAGTAGTGGTATCAAAACAAGGATCGACTATACCAATTAAAGCTCCTTGAAAATACCCTCCCATTTGATAGGCCAGATACATGTGATTAGATGTATCGTATGGGTTGGCACTCAAACGTGTTATTCCTGACTCGTCACTAAGAGAACCGGTAGCATCTATCCAATGACTTAGTGGAATGAGTTTCTCTTCCATAGTGGTTGTTAGTTTTGAGCTGTCAAACACGTACACTACCCAGCTTTTCTTGCCGAAACAGCTGCTGCCTTTCGGGCAAACATTAATTGTGACAACTTCATTGCCGGCACTTTGTAGTTTATACCAGTCTTTGTCTTCTCCAGCATACAGACTGCCTTTAATGTTTCTGCTTGAATTTAGAGGCGTTGCATTGGCAGAACGATCATTAGGTTCAATGTCCACATTATCATAAGCTGTACCAGCGGGCTGTGGAAAAACAGTATTGCCAGTGGTATCAACTGGGTTACCTATAATCTTAACATTCAATTTCGCAGTGGCGCTCTGCCCGTATTGGTCAACTATGCTGTAGGAAAAAGAATCAGAGACAACTTCACCAGTTTTTAGTTTATTAATACTAGGTGCATTTTTATAGACAGTATAAGTAAAACTACCGTCAGGATTTAATATTAAATATCCATAATCACTGGCTGGAGAACTGTTCAGATAAACATTGGTCCCGTTCTTGTCATTTGTTATCACATTGCCGTTTACAAAATCAATTTTATTAGGCATGACAGACGCATAATCATCAACCGCCACGGGAGTTTGCTGATTACCTGTTACCTGAATAATTAAGCGAGCACTTGCACTTTGACCGACATCATTGGCATAGCTGTAGTTAAAAATATCAGTTACGGCTTGACTGGCTTTTAATGCTGCATTAGATGGATTGTCATAAAGCGTATAGGTGGCGGTTGTCCCGCTAAGTTGCAAATAGCCATATTGGCCTGATGTGGAGCTGTTAAGATTGACTATACTGCCGTATCGGTCATTGCTATTCACATTTACTGAAATACTCGGTTTTGTGCCAACAATCACAGACGCATAATCATCATTAGCTATCGGTGCAACTCTCAAAGTACCGGCAAGCAGCTCAAACGAGCAAAGCAATAACAAGGGGGAAAATTTTTTTAACATTAGAAACGCATTCCTGTAATCTTAACAGACAATTTAATGAGATTATCATTCCGAGAATAGTTCAATTTCATATATAGTCAAGTTCAGCATAATATGAAAAAACTCTTCAGATGGTTTGTCACTACGTGGTGTCTGTAAACTCTGAAATTCTGCAGCACACTCTATGGTTTTGTATTCTTAGAAAGAGTACTAACTTTATATATGATGTGCTTACATTAAACCGGGCATGAAATTTAAAACATTCTGAAAGAGAGAGTAGTCCCAAGTAAGCCAAGAGCCTCAAAATTTTAATGCAGAATTCAAGGCTTTAAACTGTTGCAACTTCATGAGGGCTGGTTAAGATTTACAGCGTTGGGCGCCTTGTTAACTTACTTATGCAACGGCGTAAAATTGCCCAATAAATGTTAATGTTTTATTGATTAAATTATAATGACTTAATTATACGCAGACTATAATCAATGCCGAGACTCAACATCATTTCTCTGATTACTCCCCCTGTGTTGCATCTTCTCTAACAAATTTTCTGGACTTTTTAAAAGCTTTTATGCAGTACTTTGTAATTAACGTCTTTATCATCATAAGTTATGCCTGAAAATTATCCATTTGATCGTGATTATTCGCTGGATTCCTTAAAAATTCCTCCTAACTCTATCCAGGCCGAGCAATCGGTTTTGGGTGGATTAATGCTCGATAACCAGACTTGGGATTCCGTTTCCGACAAAGTCGGAGAAGGTGATTTTTATCGCAGAGATCATCGGCTTATCTTCAAGACGATTGAACAATTGGCTGAAAAACAGATTCCTTTTGATGTAATTACCATATCGGAAGCGTTGGATGCGATAGGAGAGCTGGAAAATTCCGGTGGGTTGTCCTATTTAGGTATGTTGGCAAAAGACACGCCTAGCGCGGCGAATATTGTTACTTATGCCAACATTGTCAGGGACAGGTCGGTATTGCGTCAGCTGATTCATGTGGGCACTGAGATTTCTGATTCTGCGTTCAATACAGAAGGTCGCGAGACTGCGGACCTGCTTGAAAATGCTGAACGTGAGGTATTTAAAATTGCCGAACAAAGACAACGGGGGCAGGGCGGTTTTGCCTCAATTAAATCCCTGCTCGCCACTGCCGTCGATAAGATTGAGACCTTGTTTGAGCAGGAAGGCTCGATCACCGGAGCGGCCACAGGGTTTACCGATTTTGATGAACTGACTTCCGGCCTTCAGCCGGCGGATTTGATTATCGTGGCTGGTCGGCCTTCCATGGGTAAAACCACTATTGCAATGAATATGGCGGAGAATATCGCGATTAAAGGCGACAAGCCGGTGGCGGTATTCAGTATGGAAATGCCGGGCGACTCGTTGGCGATGCGGATGATGTCGTCATTAGGCCGTATCGATCAACACAGAATCCGAACCGGCAAGCTTGAGGACGACGAGTGGCCGCGCTTGACCTCGGCGATTAACTTGCTGGCGGAAACCAAATTATTTATTGACGATACGCCGGCTCTGACGCCGACCGAAGTGCGCTCAAGAGCCCGGCGTCTGGCGCGCGAACACGGCCAGCTCGGCCTAATCGTGCTGGATTATTTACAGCTGATGCAATCGCCTTCCAGCGGCGAGAATCGGGTGCAGCAGATTTCCGATATTTCCAGGGGACTTAAGGCATTAGCTAAAGAACTAAACGTCCCTGTCGTTG
>CAZJOY010000273.1:0-5248 GCA_964547705.1 uncultured Methylobacter sp.
TCGGCTCGCGCACTGCCGAACTTATTGGCCAACCGTCCCTTTACAGGCCAAGGCAATTGCCCTTTAAGTGAAGTAAAGTCACCTTTAAGTTTAGAAAAATCGTCCTTGGAATCCGGTAAATTTTTGGCAGGCTCATCGGATGAAACCTCAGCAGATTGATGCAACTTTTTTGTTTGCTCAACTTCAAAAGTAAGATCATCCGTTGATCTCTGTAATGAAGATACCAAATTCTTCAGCTTATTTTCACTTTCTCTCAAATGAATAATTTGTTGTTCATTTGAAGAAAAATCGCTTTTTAATTTCGTCAGCAATTCAGCTCTTCGTTTTCTGACACCATCTGCTGCGATCTGTTCTGATTTTTTTTGCTCAAGACTTTTTTCTAAAAGCTCGGTTTCCTGCTGCTGTTGCTTACCAAGCCGATCCAGATGTTGCATGGATTCCGAAATACCGGCTAGTTTTGTCAAGCGGGCCTTATTAAGGTAATCGTAATACACCAACATCCGGCTGGATAATGCAGGGTCTTGCTGGTTAAGCAGCAGCTTCAATTGTTCCTTTTGCCCCATTGCGTAGGCAGCTTTTATTTGACCGGCGAGTTCTTCGTTCTGTTTAGCGACTTCATCCTGAAGGCTCTGCTTTTCCTGCCGGATCTTAATCAAATTTTGTCGTTTTTGTTCTACTTGGCCTTGTAGCGTTTTTAATAACGCGGCCGTCCTTCCATAAAGTTTCTCAACTTCACCTAACTGCGTATTTAAAGTGTTCTTTTGCAGTTGAATACGCTGCATGTTTCGGTCGGCCGCTTTAATACCCGATTGAACTGCAGTTAGCTCTTCGTTGTTTTCTGAGATTTCCGCATTGCTTTTATAAACACACAGACTCAGTAAAATACAAAAAACCAGCTTCTTTCTCATCCAGAAATTAGACAGATTTAATGAGAGACAGGCCAGTTATTTCAACGGTTTGAGAAACACCTAACATCGCCAGCACAGTTGAAGCCAGATCAGACAATCTGCCGCCCGCATCCAGTGGTTTATCCCCGCCCACATAGACCGTCGTAGTATGCGCTGTGTGCGATTGCCCTGTTTCCCTATCAACCATTTGCTCAATATTTCCATAATCGGCGGTTATCAACATTTGTCCACCCACCGACTTTAAAGCATCAACTGCACGCCGAAATGAAGCGTCAACCGTTTCCACGGCCAAGGCTGCCGCATCTATTATGCCGGTATGCCCTACCAAATCGCAATTAGCATAATTACATATGTCAACTATTGCATCGTTAACCTTGGAGAAAATTTGTGGAACGTAACGGCCCGTGCCTATATGAATATGCCCACCTTCTGAATTACTCATTTGCCCGCCAGACAGTCCTACGACATTGCCTGAACAACTGAGCAAAGTCATGGGACAATCTTTTTGTAACTCATCCCAACAAGACGTGTTAGCCATTGCGATGGCATTGCTTTCTTTGTCCAACGAGTAATCGAATCCGTCAAGGATCAGCAATACCACCGGCTGTGGTCGATTTAACATCTTTAAATTTATCTCCGGGTACTAAAAAAATTTGTATCACTATCTTCGATACAAAATAGATTACTTTGCACTCCATTTTATTCTTCATTACCAAAAATGGCCGTAGTGATGTATTATTTTGCCAGATTCACTGGTTTTTCATATTTTTTGGTAACATTCCAACTACATCAATTAACCATTATATTAATACACGTTGACAACAGTTGTGTATAAATAATTCTTCACGGGTTCTTTTTAATCAAATTCAACAAATCAGAAATATTAAGTAGACCTAATGAAAGTTGAAAATCCGCACGATTCATATCACGATTCATATAACGATACTGAAATAGCCAAAGCCGCCCTCTGCCTAAAGGCGATGTCACATCCATTGCGTTTAAAAATATTATGCGTTCTGGGCAGTGATTCAATCTGCGTACAACAAATTGTCGATCAGGTTGGCACCAGCCAGAGCAATATTTCCCAGCATCTGGCAATTCTCAAGGAAAAAAACATTCTCGGATCAAAAAAACAAGCCAACCGTGTTTATTATTTTATTGACGATGCTCGTATGCTGTTGCTCATTAAAATGATGCGGGATGTCTTCTGCTCCAATCACTAATTCAATCTGTCTTCTCCTCATTCACTTAACTTTACAAATTTATCCATGGACCGTTATCTAGAATTCATTTTAAATCACTACGTATTATCTCTCGCTATGGCTGTCGTTAGTTTTTTGTTGATTCAGGAATTTTTCGACACCGCATTCAAGAAGTTCAAGAACGTGTCTCCCTTGCAGGCTGTCACCAAAATGAACGATAGTGATACAATTGTTGTTGATGTACGCGAACCGGACGAGTTTATTAAGGGCCACATCGAAAATGCAATCAGTATTCCGTTGGGTGGCCTGCAAGACCAGCTATCTAAACTTGAAGCAAATAAAAATAAACCTGTCCTTATTTCCTGCCAAACAGGAACCCGCTCAGCATCGGCCGGAAAGATACTGACCAAAGCAGGCTTCGAGCAAGTCTTCGTTATTACCGGCGGCATGCAAGCCTGGGAAAACGACTACAAATTACCTATAAAATCGACCAGCAAGCACAAAAACTAAATCGTGCTTGAAAATTAGCCGTCACATTAAACTTTTATTCATAAAAACTCATTATGTCCGAAGAAACTAACGCAGTAGAAAAACAATTTTCCATACAAAAAATTTATACCAAAGACATGTCTTTTGAGACGCCTAACTCCCCTAAGATATTTATCGAAAAATGGGAGCCCTCTGTCGAATTTAATCTGGGCACTAATGTTCTGCCTTTAGAAAATGCAATGTACGAAGTCACCCTGATGGTGACCATCACTGTGAAAAACGGCGATGTAACAGCCTATCTTGTTGAAGTCAATCAAGCCGGAATTTTCCTTTTAGAGGGTTTCACGGATGCGGAAATGGGACCGATGGTCGGCAGCTTCTGCCCAAACATCTTGTTTCCTTATGCAAGAGAGGTTATTTCCGACCTCGTCACAAAAGGCGGCTTTCCGCAAATGCTTTTAGCCCCGGTAAATTTTGATGCTTTATATTCTCAACATTTACAACAAGCACAGCAAACGCCCGGCTCTGACACTATTAATTAATCTGTCCGCGCTTATACCCAAAGGGCATAAGTTTCGTTTGAGCAGACAAGCTGCTCAACTCAGCTTTATCGAAGAGTTCGCTTGATGAATAAAAAAATAGCCGTTTTGGGCGCAGGCTCATGGGGAACGGCTTTGGCAATTTTGGCAGCCAGAAATGGCTGCCAAACGTTATTATGGGGCCATAATCCCAAACACATGGCGTTGCTCGCACAAGATCGCGAAAACAAACGTTATTTACCCAGCTTGATTTTCCCTGAAAACCTCACTATTACTTCCGACTTGGCTGAAGTCAGCGGCTTTTGTAGCCTGATGCTGGTTTCTGTGCCCAGCCACGCCTTTAGAGATACTCTGCTTAAACTTAAAACGTACCTATCCAATGACGTACAGATAGCTTGGGCTACTAAAGGCTTTAATCCTGATAATGGTTCCTTACTTCACGAAGTAGTAGCAGATATATTTTCGCCACAAACTCCAGCTGCCTTGCTTTCAGGTCCCAGCTTTGCGGCAGAAGTGGCGGCAGAGTTACCGACGGCTATCACTATCGCTTCATCTCAGCCGGACTTTGCTAACCATTTAGCCGACATCCTGCATAGCGAGCGATTCCGAACTTATACCAATTCGGACCTGATTGGCGTAGAAGTCGGTGGTGCAGTAAAAAACGTCATGGCGATAGCCGCCGGCATTGCCGATGGACTTGGCTTTGGAGCCAATACCCGAGCAGCACTGATTACACGGGGACTCAATGAAATCATTCGCCTCGGCGTCAAACTTGGCGGCAAGCAGGAAACATTTATGGGATTGGCAGGGCTTGGCGACCTTATTCTGACGTGTACCGACAATCAATCCAGAAACCGGCGCTTTGGTTTAGCCTTGGGACAAGGCAAAGATACAACCGCGGCTAGTCAGGAAATCGATCAGGAAATTGAAGGCATTTCCGCAGCAAAAGAGACCTTTTTACTGGCTAAAAAATACGGCATAGACATGCCTATTACGGAACAAACCTACAAGGTTTTATACGAAGGCTTGGCTCCGCTGACGGCTGTACAGAACCTGTTGGCTAGAGAACAAAAAGCCGAATCGTAGAAGAGATCAATTAAAATACAAGGGCGTGCCGTGCGCGCCCTACAGATTTTTATCTGTGTTAATCAGTCAGGTCCGCGTCTGCGTGCTATTTTTCCTAACCGCAAAGTAGCTATTCTCTTCATCTTCGCGGAGATGCTTCTACTTATTTTATCCCAGCCCCCGCAAACCCCATCTGCCGCCAAGCTTCGTACAAAACAATAGATACCGTATTGGACAAATTCAGGCTCCGGCTTTCCGCCTGCATCGGTAAATACAGACATTGTTCAGTGCCTAATTCCGCTAAAACCGCTGCAGGCAAGCCACGTGTCTCGGGCCCGAACAAAAAAGCATCCTGAGGCTGAAAACTCACCTCGCTGTAAACTTTCGTGCCTTTGGTAGTCAGGGCGAAAATTCGCCACGGCTTAATATTTGCCACAAAATCAGCCAATGAATCGTGCTCTTTTATTGTTGCCCATTCATGATAATCCAGCCCGGCCCTGCGCAACTTTTTGTCATCCAACTCAAAACCTAAGGGACGGATCAAGTGCAATTGCACGCCGGTATTTGCGCATAGCCGGATAATATTCCCGGTATTAGCCGGAATTTCCGGCTCAAACAAAACGATATGAAACGTGCTCAAAGCTTGATGCTGACCGGTGCCAGCTTCCAAATCTCATTGTTGTAATCGGTGATGGTCCTGTCTGTAGAAAACTTACCGCTACCGGCACAATTTAAGATACTCATCTTGATCCAATGCTCCTGGTCCTTATAAGCCGCTTCTACACGCTTTTGAGCATCGATAAAGCTACGAAAATCGGCTGCGGTCATCCAAGGATCGAAAGGACTTTTTATTGACGCTAAAACATCCTCAAAAAGTCCCGGCTCGAATTGATTAAAATGCCCGCACTCAAGCAGCCTGATGACTCGGCTTAAATCCTCATCCTGACTAATAATGGCATTAGGATCATAATGATGGCGCATTTCTTCAACCTGCTCTTCGGTCAGGCCGAACAGGAAGAAATTCTCATCGCCGACTTCTTCCCTT
>CAZJOY010000274.1:0-5239 GCA_964547705.1 uncultured Methylobacter sp.
TACGAGCAAGAGCTGATTGCGGGGTTGACGTCTTATACTTATTTGGAGAAATAGGGCCTGCCCAACACATCATAGGCAACAAAGCCGAAGCAACCTCGAAGTATGTATAACACACACCATGAATAGCGCGGAACTTATCAAGCGCTTGCAAAATGACGGATGGGTGTTGCGGGGCGTCAAAGGCTCGCATCATGTGTTTACACACCCCGCCAAACAGGGTCATATCAGCGTGCCGCACCCACGCAAGGATTTGGGGAAATGGACTGGTGAATAACCTATTGAAACAGGCGGATTTGAAATGAGATACCCGATTGCAATTGAATCAGGCGATGAAACCCATGCGTATGGAGTCGTTGTACCCGACCTACCGGGCTGTTTTTCGGCAGGCGATAGCTTGGACGAGGCAATCGTCAACGCCAAAGAAGCTATCGAATTGTGGATGGAATCGGTTATCGAGGATGGCAAACCTATTCCGGAGGCCGCGCCCATTGCCAAGCATCAGGCAGATCCCGAGTTTGCAGGCTGGATTTGGGCCGTTGTGGAAGTAGATTTGTCCAAGCTGTCGGGCAAAGCCAAACGCGTGAATATTACCCTGCCGGAGCGGGTTTTGACTGCAATCGATCAAGCAGCAACCCGTTTTGGAGACACCCGTTCCGGCCTGTTAGCGAAAGCGGCCTTGGAATATGTTGAGCGTCACCCTCCGGTTTGATCTTAAAAACCGCTATTAGAGCAGCTTCCACATACCTGCCCATTTGGCCGAATTTAACAAATTTCAAATTGAAAAATGGTGGTCTCATGATTTCCCTGAAAATCAAACTCGACGACATTACCGATGCCCTGACCACACGCTTCGACATGGAGGAAGGAGGCTTTTACCTGGATATCGAAACCGGCGACATCCTGCTCAGCACCGAAGGCCTTGACGAAGGCGATCTGCCTGAAGACCTGGAAGACAACCCGCGTTATCGCCTGATTGATCCCTTAGCTAGCCATGAATCATTCCAAATCATGGAAGACTTCGTTGACAACCTTGGCGATACCAAGGAAGCCGACAGGCTACGAGACGCGCTTAATCGCCGCAAGCCGTTCCGCCAATTTAAGGACACTTTGCACGACCACACGAATTTAAGCGATACCTGGTACGCGTTCGAACAGAAGGAACTGGCGCGCTTGGCCAAGGAATGGTGCGAGGAGAACGGGATTAAGGCAGAGTGGGTTTGAAGGGCTATTTCATGAGAGCGTTAGGCTGTGAATTAAAAGTTACGCGAACGTGCCCTACCTGAGTCAACAACAAGGGAGAAAACTAATGCCCCTCTCACATGTATTCGACACTTACGCAAAAACCGCACAAGGCAGAAAACTGCATTTCAATGTCGTATTGGACGAACAGGACCAGCAAAAAGCGATTGACTATGCCAAACAATGGCTAGCTGGCATTGATCTGGAAGATGCGGTCGTAACTCCTGAAAACTGTTATTTTTATCATAGCTTGGAAGTCTCGGCTGAAATGAGAGCCGACATCGACAAGAACGGATACACTATTTATAAAATGGAAGGATGCCCCTGATACACAGTATTTGAGAAAAGAGGTAGCGAAGAGTCGGCTTTTAAGTCGTGTCCTTCAGGAGAAAAGAAGACGCTTGCTGAATACAGAACTTCGTGGTTCCGCCTCGATCATCCCTACGGAAAATACCTGACTCTATTATGCTTTTGCGCCAGATGATCATAATGTCAGTCTTCTTGTCTGTTTCTTGCATTATCGTAAACAGCATTCTTTTCTCTTTTACCCACCGCAATAATAAAAACAATAATCTCTTGATCATCAACTTCATAAACAAGCCGATACCCGGCTGAGCGAAGTTTGATTTTATAGGCACAATCAAAACCACGTAATTTGTTAACCGGAATATGCGGGGTTTCCAAACATTTTTTCAGCTTGCTTTTAAATTGAGATTTAATGCTGTTGTCGAGTTTATCCCACTCTCTTTTTGCGCTGGGCAAGAATTTTAATTTATAAGTCATCAAGCGTAACTTCAATTGCCGAATGCTTTTCCGCTTGTCTTTCTTCTACTATTTTGCCTAATTCATAATCCTCTAACATATCCATCAACAGCTCGTATTTATCGGCTGGAACAAGATAGGCCGCTGGAAGATTATGGTTAAGAATTGCGATAGTCTCGCCTTCAGCTTTGTTCAGTAAAGCCGTTGGGTTTTTCTTTAATTCGGAAATACTTGCGCAAAACGGAGCTAATATTTGGTGCATGTTCACGCCCTATGAAAGCTAAATTAAGTGCTTATATTAGGCCTTTATTTTAGAGATGCAAATTGTAAGGTGCACGGATTGAACTTGCGTAATACGTAACTTATCTATCGAACTTAAATCACCCGTATTGGGTTAAACTCATACTATTGAACACTTTTGAGGAAATAATATGAAAACAGGCATGATCGGCCTAGGTGCAATGGGCATCGGCATGGCCCGGAATATCGCTAAAGCCGGGTACTTGACCGGCGTTTATAACCGCACGGCCGCAAAGGCGCAAGATCTGGCCGAAGAACTGAATGTCATCGCCTTCGACCAGCCGGAAGACCTCGCTGCAAATGTCAATATCGTATTAATTTGCGTCTCCGCAGACCAGGATGTGCTGGCAATGGTTCAGGCGATAGCCAAGACCATAAAACCCAGCACTATTGTCGTCGATATGTCTACGGTTAGCAGCGATACCGCCAAACAAGCTGCCGCTATCTTGGCCAAAAAACACGCTGCTTTTCTCGATGCGCCGGTATCCGGCGGCGTTGAGGGCGCTAAAAACGGCACTCTGGCGATGATGGTCGGCGGAAGTTTGGCAGTAATGGAACAAGCCCGGCCAGTACTGGAGACCATGACCCGCTGCATTATGCATATGGGACCAACCGGTTCAGGTCAAGCTACCAAGGCGGTCAATCAAATCATGGGCGCAGGCATCAATCAGGCGGTGACTGAAGCCTTGGCCTTTGCTCAAGCTCAGGGTTTGCCGATGGAGAAAGTGATCGAAGTGATCTCAGGCGGCGCATCGGGCAACTGGTTTTTGCAGCATCGAGGAGCCACGATGACTCAAGGCACCTTCGCTCCAGGATTTAAACTTGCACTGCACCATAAAGACCTGCTTATCTGCCAGAGCATGGCGGAACAAAGCGGCGCATCGACGACGCTAATCGACATGACGATTGCCGATTACGAGCGGTTAATGACCCAAGGTTATGGCGATGAAGATATTTCAGCGCTCTATCGAATAAAGATCGAATAAAAGCTATAGATTGAAAATTAACCTAGACCTGTTAAAGTCAGCTGAGCTTTAAACATTAAACGAGGAATCACTATGTCCGATTATAAAAGATACCAATGCAGCATTTGCGGTCATGTCTATGACGAAGCGGAAGGCGATCCGGATACCGGCGTTGCACCGGGCACCTTATGGGAAGACATTCCCGACACTTGGCGTTGCCCTGAATGCGGCGCGGAAAAAAGCGCGTACGATTTAATGCCTAATCAATAGCATGCAGATCGTTATTATTGGCTCGGGCGTAGCCGGCATCAGCTTTGCCGAGAAGTACCGGGCGTTATCGGCCGATGACGAGATTACTTTGGTAACCAGGGAACGTGACGGCTATTATTCGCGGCCGCTGCTGTCCCGCGGTTTCACCAAGACCGATATCGAACAGTCCATCATCCTGAAACCTTTTGACAAGCTGCGCGAAAACAATATTAACGTGCTTTGCGGCGTAGACGTAACGGCTATTAATCGCACCGATAAATCCATAGCTATCTCTGGCAGTCCCCAAGAAAAAACACTGCAATACGATAAGCTGATCATTGCGCAAGGTTCTGCCGCATTCATTCCGCCGCCATATAGACCGTTTGAAAAGCTGTTTTTCTGCCTGAACAGCCTGGCTGACTTAAAAGCGTTGCGACAATTCCGCCAAAGTTTTTTAAATCGAAACCAACGCCCTCACTGGGCGATTGTCGGCGGCGGCTTGATCGGTTGCGAAGTAGCGTCCGATTTGGCTGTGGCAGGTGATAACGTTACCTTGTTTCATGCGACGGATCGATTAATGGAACGTCAACTGGTAACCGAGGACTCGGCTTTATTGTCTAAGGTGTTGCAGGATTCCGGCGTCAAGGTGTTGTTAAACCAAGCGGTACAGGAATTTATCAAAGAAGATGGCAAGGTTTGCATAAGAACCGAAGTAACGACTGAGTTTGACGGGCTGATCGTTGCTTGCGGATTTAAGCCGCGCACCGAGCTCGCGCAACTTGCAGGCATTGAAACAGGCCGGGGCATCAAAGTTAACCAACAGATGCAGACCAGCGACGAGTCCATTTACGCGCTGGGCGATATAGCCGAGCTGCCGAACGGGAAACTCTATGCCTTCATTTTGCCGATACGCAATCAGGCCTTATGGCTGGCGGAATTCCTGGCCGGACAAAAACAGGATGACTGGACGCCGCCGGCTTTCACCACCAAAGCCAAAGTACATGGTTTTGAGGCGGTTCATCCGTATAATGTTTAGTTACTCATCAGAGAGCTCACAATGAAACCTCGAATTACTGTCATTACTATCGGCGTGGACGACATAGAGATATCACTTCGATTCTATCGTGATGGCCTTGGTTTGAAGACGGAAGGTATTATCGGTAAGGAATTTGAACACGGAGCAGTGGCTTTCTTCGACTTACAAGCCGGTTTGAAGCTTGCAATTTGGCCACGCAAGAGCATTGCTCATGATTCGGGTCTTCCTCTAAGCAGCGCAAGTCCTACGGAATTCACTCTGGGACATAATGTCTCGTCAAAAACGGAAGTTAACGCAGTTATGGAGCAAGTGAAAAACGCAGGCGCCGTTATTGTTAAGCCTGCTCAGGACACTTTCTGGGGCGGTTACTCCGGTTACTTTCAGGATCCTGATCAGCATCTATGGGAGGTTGTATGGAATCCTCAATTGGAAATTCAGGATTGAGGCATAACATTTTTTCTGTGTTGTTTAAACTTTATTCAATCTTCCCTGTTGCTTCGTTCGCAATAACGATAGAGTGCATTACATGCACACCTACCGCAAAACAATCTGGCCATGACCAAAAACCGCTACTCTGACGAAGAATGCGCCGCCGTCTATCGCACGATTTTTGAGCGCCGCGATATGCGCCATTTTTTGCCCGCCCCTATCGATCGGAAGATGAGGAAGTGGCGGACAGCGAAGGAGC
>CAZJOY010000275.1:0-5226 GCA_964547705.1 uncultured Methylobacter sp.
AAAGAATTCTCAAAATCAGTAAAAACCTATTCACCACGAAGGCACGAACGACTGCATGAACGCAGGAGGTAGGCAGAAAACCGCTCCTGCGTTTTCTGCATTCACCACATCCTTGTGGCTTAGCAATGCAGGAGCAATTGCCGAGATCACGAAGGAAAAACAATTGTTTAAACTCATGTGTATTGAAAACTTCGTGTCCTTCGTGCCTTCGTGGTGAATGCTTGCCTCCGTTCTAAAACGGATACTTTCACAGTCTCTTGCGCTATCCTGCACCAGCAGAAAATAGGTTAATGCCGGTGTTTTCATGGATAATTAACTTACTTCTTATCGTACAAAGTCACCGTTCAATCATCGTTCAATGTCCTTACTTACCCAAGACCATGGTCTTAAACTTATATTTCTGGGCGGCTTCAATGCCTACCTGGACGGATGTCCCGTTGCCGGATTCACTTACAACAAGATGCGCGCACTGCTCGCTTATCTCGCCCTGGAACGGGAGCAGGATCACCAACGTGAAGTTTTGGCTGAACTGTTGTGGCCTGACCATAATCCGACCATAGCGCGAAATAACCTGCGCCGGACGCTGGCGAATCTACGCAGAGCATTGGAGAGGCCGACCGGTACGGATATGTTCGTGGCCTGCAAACACACCATTCGCTTTATCCCTAATGGTTATATCGATGTGCTGGATTTCCTCAAACCATCGCCGATGGGCGGCGACGTCGATTATCGTCACGAGGAGAGGGTTATTGCGCTCTATCGGGGTGAGCTTCTGGCCGGTTTATCTTTACCGGAGAGTCATGGTTTTGAGAGCTGGCTTCAGATTCAGCGCGAATCGTTGCACTGCCGCGCTATCTCTTTACTAGAGAAACTTTCGACGGGCTATGGACAGATGGGCGATTACAGCAAAGCTTTGCAATACGCTTTGCGTCATACGCAACTGGCTCCGTGGGATGAGGATGGTCATCGCAAGGCTATGCGCTTCTATGCGTTGAATGGTCAAACGGGATTGGCTATTCAGCAATACGATATGTGTTGCCGTCATCTAAAAAGTGAGTTGGACGTATTACCCAATGAGGAAACCCGGCAGTTGGCCGAGCGCATCCGTAACGGCGAGTTTCGCCATAATGCTCCTGAAACGCCGGAAATGTCGCCTCGGCCAATCGTTTTATCGCAACCCGCCGAGCGTCGGCAGGTGACGGTGCTCTACTGCGCGTTGACTTTTGCCGCCATTGAAGACCCCGAGGATTTGCTGGAGCGGCTAAATGCTCCCCAGGCTCGTTGCATTGAAATCATCCGGCAGTTTTCAGGGCATATTGTGCAAACGCATGGCGGCGGTTTGTTGGCTTATTTCGGTTTTCCTCACGCTCATGAAAATGCCGCCATGAGGGCGGTGCAAGCTGCTTTGGCGATTACCGGCGAGGCTGAAAACGATGCAGGAATTCGCGTGGGCGTTCATACCGGCTTGATCATCGCCGATGCCGATGCACCGATGATGGACTTGGCCGGGAAAACTTCAACACTTGCGATCAATTTGCGCAAGAGTGCAGGTTACGGCGAGGTGGTGATCAGTGCAGATACGCACCATATTGTGGCTGGGTATTTCGACTGCGTCTGTTTGGGCATGCAATCGCTGCCTGACTTTGCGCGCCCACTTGAAATATTTAAGGTGCTGCAAGAAAGCGGCGCACGCACTCGTTTGGATGCGGCAACACTGTTAACTCCGCTGGTCGGACGCAAAGCAGAGATAGACGAACTCATGGCTTTATGGAAAAAGGTAGAGAGCGGCTTACAACACGTCATATTAATTCAGGGAGAGGCCGGCATCGGCAAGTCCCGCCTGCTGCACGCCATCAAACAACGACTGGCCGATACTCCCCACATAATCCGCGAATTGCGCTGTTTCCCTGAGTTTAGTCAATCGCCTTTTCATCCTCTGATCGCAATGTTCGAAGCCAACCTGGGTTTTGCATGCGATGACACGCCCGAAGCAAAATTCGGCAAGGTGGTGAGGTATGTAGACGCTCATTATCCGGCATCAAAGCAGGAAGCTGTTCCCACACTGGCTAAACTGCTTTCTTTGCCTGTCGATGAGCATTATCAGTCCTCTGATTTCTCGCCGCAAAAACAGAAGGAACTGACTTGCGCGATCCTGATCGATACGTTGAAAATACTTTCGGCACAGCAGCCTGTATTGCTGGTCGTCGAGGACTTGCACTGGGCTGATCCGTCTATGCTGGAACTTTTGACGCTGTTGGTTGAGCAAAAACAAGGTGGGGCTATTCTTGCAGCATTCACTACCCGTCCCGAGTTTGTTCCTCCCTGGAATCAATCTTTCTCATTAACTCTGGCGGTCGAACCGCTTACAGAGAGCGAAGTGGCAGAGCTCATTGCTTCGTTAAACAAGGATATTCCCGTGGAGACTGTTAGCCGCATTGTCGAGCGCACCGATGGCATACCGCTGTTTGCCGAGGAGATAACAAAGACGATTGACCTGAGCAATCAGGCCGACATTCCGGCGACATTGCGCGATCTTCTGGCGGCGCGTTTGGACAGCATGGGCGAGGCAAAATACACCGCGCAGCTTGCCGCTACCCTCGGGCGCGAATTTAATTTGAATTTGTTGGGCAATGTTTCGTCGCTTGGCGCTTTTCAGCTTAAGCATTCGCTACGTCAGTTACGTGATGCCGGTCTGGTTTTAGGGATAAGCGATAGCCTTTTTCAATTCAAACACGCACTGATTCAAGAGGCCGCCTATCAATCCCAAACCAAGGCCGACCGGCAGGCGGCGCATCGGCGTATTGTGCAAGTTCTGCTAACTGATTGTCCCGAGATTATTGAAAAACAAGCGGAAGTTATTGCCCGGCATTTCGATGCGGCGGGAGAGTTTCGGCAAGCTATCGACTATTGGCTCAGGGCTGCGCAACGCGCTCCTTTGCATTCTTATAATGTTGAGGCGGTCAAGTATCTTGAGTCCGGGCTAAAAGCGCTTGAAAGCCTGCTTGCCGGCATTGACAGAGACCGTTTGGAATTTGCCCTGCAAGTCCGGCTTGGACCTGCGTTGCAGACAACGCAGGGTTTTGGCTCTGCCTCAGCGCTACAGGCTTTTTACCGTGCGGTGGCGTTATCCCAAAAAGTCGGCAATACGCCCGGCTTGTTCCAGGCGCAAATCGGCCTTTGTATCGGGATAAGCTCTCATCCCGACTTTGGCAATACGGAAGGCCTTTCTATCTGCCTTCAGTTATTGAGCATTGCAGAAGAAAGCGGTAATCCGCAGATGCTCCAGCAGGCTCATCATGTCTTAGGCAATACGTTGTTTTGGATGGGCCGGTTTACGGAGTCGGGCTTTCATCAACAGCAAGCGATTGCGCTCGATCCAGTCAGCGACCAGGACGTCAAGGCCGATGATTCAGGCAGGGTCACCGGCGTCACCAGCCAGGCTTTTCTGTCATGGGTATTATGGTTTCAGGGTTTTCCCGAACAAGCGCAACAAGTCAGCCGGCTGTCGGTCAAGCGGGCACGGCAGTTCGGCCACCCTAATACATTGGGATTTGCGTTAACGTTTGCTTCGGCTTTGCAACGTTGGTCAGGCGATTTAACGGCATCGTTGGCTTTCGCCGAAGAAGGCATCTTGTTCGCGCAAAAAAAAGATTTTCTCATTTGGCAGGTGACTAATGCTATGCAGCAAGGTTGGGTGCTGTCCATGCAGGGCAAAAGCGAAGGCGTGGCGCAAATCAGGCAATGCGTCGATAACATGCGTATCGCTATGGGCGGCGTCATTATCTCTTTTAGCGCCCCTTTTGCCGAAGCGCTGCTTCATCATGGGCAAGCCGCCGAGGCTTTGGACGTGCTGAATGAGGCGCTCGCCGAAGGCGATAAAAAGAACGACCATCATTTTGAAGCGGAACTTTACCGGCTCAAGGGCGAGTGCCTGGTAGCTCTTTCCCGGCATGATGAAACGGAAGCCTGTTTTGACCTTGCGCTGACAGTCAGCCGTGAGCAAGGGGCGAGATCGCTGGAGTTGCGGGCAGCGGTCAGCATGGCGCGGTTATGGTTTGGGCAAGGTAGACAGGGAGAGGCCAGGCAATTGCTTGAAGGCGTTTATAGCGGGTTTACGGAGGGCTTCGATAGTCCCGATCTTCAGCAGGCGGCTGCGTTGATCAGGTATATTGCCGATTGAACAAGGCTTTTCTATCAGTAAATGGTAGGCAAACGATAAGGCTGTTTGCCCAGCCTACATGTCTGAGCTGCTGGCTTTTAACCTAATCCTTAGTTCGCAGCAAATAGGCTGATCATGTATAATTTTACTACTTGTCGCCTTACAACATTGTATAACCCTTGATAGTTCAACATTCTAAAGTCTCAGTCATTGCTCCCGCCAGATTACATATGGGGTTTATTGATTTAAGCGGATCATTAGGCCGCCATTTCGGCAGCATCGGCGTTGCACTTAATGAGATCAGCACTAATTTGTCGATAACCGATGCCAACCGACTCACCATTACCGGCCCTGCCGCTGAACGGGCGGAAAAGTGTGTGGCCATGTTGTCTGAGGCGCTACACGTATCGGACAAACTCAATATCACCATTGAAACAGCGATTCCGGAGCATGTAGGCTTGGGTTCCGGCACGCAAATGTCGCTGGCAATCGGTGTAGCGCTTAATGAGTTTTACGGTTTAGGGCTGAGCGTGCGTGACATTGCAGCTATCACCGACCGGGGCTTGCGTTCCGGCATCGGTATCGGCGTTTTTGAACAGGGCGGTCTGGTTGTCGATGGCGGCCGCGGCGAAAAAACCATTACGCCGCCGGTATTGGCGCACATGGATGTCCCCGAGGATTGGCGGTTTATCCTGGTGTTCGACCAGCGCGGTCAGGGATTGCATGGTCAGCAGGAAATACAAGCTTTTCAAGAACTGCCGCCCTTTCCCCAGCAGGAAGCGGCAAGGCTATGCTACTTATTGCTGATGCAGGGGCTTCCTGCGGTGTCCGAAAACGACATTGTTAACTTCGGCGATGTGATTACTCAGTTGCAACGTTCGGTTGGCGAGCATTTTTCATCGGCTCAGGGCGGCGTGTTCACCAGTCCCGAAGTTGCAACGGCTATGCAATGGCTGGAGCAGCAAGGTGCGGTAGCTATCGGCCAGACCTCATGGGGGCCGACCGGGTTTTGTGCTATTGACGGTGCTCAGTTGGCCGAATCGATTACCGATCAAGCCCGACAGGAG
>CAZJOY010000276.1:0-5225 GCA_964547705.1 uncultured Methylobacter sp.
GGGCAATGTGAGCCAGCTTTCTGAATTGCTTGGAATTAAGCAGGCCATAAGGACCTGCTACCCGCAACATCGGGGCGTGAGTTTGTACATAAAGACCATTCATTAAGCGCAATGCGCGAAATTGGTCATCTGAAATTTGGCCTTTTAAAAAGCTTTCAGTTTGCCTTCTAAATTGAGCTACCCGTTGTTCAATGAGTGATTGGTCGTCGTTATTATATTGGTACATAGATGAGCGCTGAGCGCATGTATAGGCAATTAATTACAACTAATAATCATATACTGTGGGTCATAAAATGACAAAGGTTATTGTATAGTGCTAAGATTGTCGGCTGAATTTTGGGTGTTTTATGGTTAATTTTTGAGATAAAAGTTAGGGGGTTACTTTGTTACGGTCATTGTTTATGTTGGTATTTTTATTGCTGTTGCCGGGAATGGCAATGGCGGGTGGTTTTGAGAGCCTGGGTTTGACGGGGACAGAACGGGGTATTTATACGGTTCTTATCTTTATCATTGCTTATGGCTTTGTTATGGCCGAAGAATTTACCCATTTGCGTAAGTCCAAGCCGGTTATTTTGGCGGCTGGTATTATTTGGGCAAATGCTGCCGTTTTAGCGGCTCAAGCCGGTGTTTCTGTCGAGGATATGCATGAAGCTTTCGAATACAATTTAAAAGAATATGCGGAGTTAATGTTATTCCTGCTGGTTGCCATGACTTATATTAATTCAATGGCTGAGCGTAATGTGTTTGAAGCGTTGCGCTCATGGTTAGTAAGAAGACAGTTTGGCTATCGCAAGTTATTTTTGATTACCGGCATTATTACATTCTTCTTGTCTGCTGTGGCTGACAATTTGACGGCGGCTTTATTAGTCGGCGCGGTGGTTATGGCGGTAGGGGCTGATAATCCTAAGTTTGTCAGTATCGGTTTTGTTAATTTGGTAGTTGCAGCTAACGCGGGCGGTGCATTTTGTCCTTTCGGCGATATTACTACTTTAATGGTTTGGCAGGCTGAGTATGCTGAATTTTTTGATTTCTTTAAGTTATTTATTCCATCGGCGGTGAATTATGGTGTGCCGGCGGCGGTGATGTATTTTGCTGTGCCCGATGAGCAACCTAAAGCTACGTCTGAAGAGGCGGTGCAGTTGAAACCGGGAGCGATCCAAATTTGTGTGATGTTTTTGTTAACTATCGTTACGGCAGTAAGCTTTAAACAGGCGCTGCATTTACCTCCATTTATGGGCATGATGGTCGGTCTTTCTGCGTTGATGCTTTATGGGTATCGATTGAAAACCTATTATTCTATTGAAGGCGAAGCAGGATTTGATATTTTCAATAAAGTGCGTCATGCCGAATGGGATACTTTATTGTTTTTCTTCGGTGTGGTGTTTGCGGTCGGCGGTTTAGGTTATATCGGTTATCTTGAGCTGTTATCCGGTGCGATGTACGATGGTTTAGGTGCAACAACGGCTAATATTTTAGTGGGTGTGATTTCGGCGATTGTTGATAATATTCCTGTTATGTTTGCTGTGCTGAACATGAATCTGGATATGGATTTATATCAATGGTTATTGGTAACGTTAACTGCTGGCGTGGGTGGTTCGCTATTGTCTGTTGGTTCGGCTGCTGGTGTGGCATTAATGGGGCAATCTGACCATAAATATACGTTTTTTAGTCACTTGAAGTGGACTCCGGCGATTGCTGGCGGTTACGTGGCAAGTATTGTTGTTCATTATCTGATTAATGGTTGATAGTTTGAGTGAGCGCCGCGTTTTAAATGCGGTGCTCAGTAACTGTGTGGGATGTTTTACATAGTCATATGGGTATAATGAACGCAGATAGCCACAGCGTAAAAATGTGTCTGCTAGTGCAATTGCATTTGTTGGGTAAGGTCAATGTCCGACAGTAAAAGTTGGCTGTCGGCCTTTTCAATTTATGTTCAGCCACAAGTGCGCAGCATGATATTTCTTGGTTTCTCCGCAGGACTCCCTTTTTTACTGGTATTTTCGACATTATCGGCTTGGCTGCGTGATGAAGGGGTAGAAAGATCAGTTATAGGTTTTTTTAGCTGGATAGGGGTTACCTATTCAATAAAGGTTTTTTGGGCTCCTGTTATTGACAGGCTATCGCTACCATTTTTAACCAAGCTTTTGGGTAAAAGGCGTAGTTGGATGTTGCTTGCTCAGCTGGGGGTTATTGCTGGTCTGGTCGGTATGGGGAGCTCGGATTCGCACAGCCAGTTACAGCTGATTGCCCTCTTTGCGGTGTGGGTGGCATTTTGTTCGGCTACGCAAGATGTTGTTATTGATGCTTATCGGATTGAATCAGTGGTCCCTGAATTTCAGGGGGCTATGGCTGCAACCTATGTGTTGGGATATCGGATTGCTTTATTGATGGCAGGTGCAGGTGCTTTCTATATCGCAGACTATGCTAGCTGGAAAGTGGCTTATTTTATCATGGCGACTGCTATGTCTGTTGGTTTGGTAACAGTATTTTGTCTTAAAGAGCCGGAGCATAAATATTTTGACAAAGAAGGAAACGGGAATGTTCTTGCGAAACGTCAGAGTATCTGGCCGCGGCTGTTGATGGGGTTTATGGATGCGGTGCTAAATCCTTTCGTGGAATTTTTTGCACGTAATGGTAGGGTTGGTTTACTAATCTTGATGCTCATTGCGGTTTACAAAATGAGTGATATTACTATGGGTGTTATGGCAAATCCGTTCTATCTTGATTTGGGGTTTAGTAAAAAAGATATTGCCGATATTAGTAAAGTTTTTGGCTTTTTTATGACTATTGTCGGTGCAGCAATAGGCGGGGCGTTAGTTGTCAGATATGGAATTATGCGCCCCTTGCTGTTAGGTGCGGTTATGGTGGCAGCTACGAATTTGTTGTTTGCCGTGCTAGCAATTAGCGAGCCAAATTTATTTTTACTGGCAGGTGTTATAAGTGCTGATAATTTAAGTGGCGGTATAGCGACATCAGTTTTTATTGCGTATCTTTCCAGTCTAACAAGTACCGCCTATACAGCTACTCAATACGCGCTATTTAGTTCTTTGATGACTTTGCCAGCTCAATTATTGGGAGGGTTCTCCGGAATGGTTGTAGATAGTTATGGGTATACTGTTTTTTTTATTTACGCGTCAATAGTAGGATTGCCGGCAATCGTGCTGGTGCTTTTATTGATGCGGTATCAAGGTCGATCTAAAGATCATGGCTATAGGGGCTATGATGAGTAGGACGCAATTGGAAGCTGCTCATCTTTATCGGGGATTGGTTTGCCTTTAATTGATAGGAGTGTGTGATCCTACTTCTTGATTGATAAGGCTCAGTGCGTCTATCCAGTGTTCATCAATGAACAAATGGTCAGATTAGGTAGTTTTTTGCTAGAAAGAGCCTGGTCTTTTGATTATTTCCTGTCTTTATTAAGCTCTTTATGGGGTTTATATATTAGTCGTCTCGGACGTTATGTTCATTTTATTAAGGTGTTTTTGTAGTAAATGGGTAAGTGACCGAGCTAAAGTTTTTCGGTATTTTGGAGTGCAAGCTCTGCTTGCAAAAAACAGGCAAAGCCTGCGCTCCGGTTTTGAACAAAAGCCGTAAACTTATATTCAGGCACTTATAAGTTTTTCTATAAATGTAAGCTTGAGGATGAATCGATTTTTTCTCTCTGGCGAATTTGAGGCTAAAGTGCGTTAACGCTCAGGCTGCTAAATTGAATCTTACTGAAATCGCTTCTTTATGTTGGTTTCTTGCTGGCTATGGGCTTTAACTTTGTTTAGTCATCTTTCTATGAATAAGTAATGTCGATGTTTTTGTATTCATGTGGAGATTTATTTCGTTCTGTAGATTGGGCGTCATCTGTGTTTAAATAATATGTGTAAGATAAATTAAGTTGCAAACTTTTAGTAAAATATGTATTATATTGGGTTCTCTAATAAAGTATGTGGCCACGTTTGTGGGTAAAGTGATATGAAACCAGAAATTCATCCAGAATATAAGCAAATTATTGTAACTTGTGGTTGCGGTAACAAATTTGAAACCGGTTCTGTATTGGGTAAGGATTTGCAAGTTGAGGTTTGTTCTTCATGCCATCCTTTTTATACAGGAAAGCAGCGCGTTGTTGATACTGCTGGGCGTGTTGATAAGTTCCGCAAGAAATACGGTAAATAAGTTTTTTCGGTATTTTTTTTGTTCGGGTAGTCGGGGTTCCGGTGCTGTCGAAAAAAATGTTTGTTATGTGAGAAAGAAATCGGTAGATAAAAGAAGTGATGTTTTTTTTGCCGCGCTCCACATATTTTTAAACAAAAAAATATATTAACCGTTTTTATTTTACATGGCAGTCATAAAACAAAAGGCCAGTGCAACTTGTTGCACTGGCCTTTTGTTTTATGGCTTATTAAAAAGAGTTGGCCTGAGTGAGTGCTAAGGATAATTGACGTAATTCAGCTTGAGACAGAAAATAATTATTTTAGAGAGGAGGGCTAAATAGAATCTAATCCTGATAAGCCTTCAATGGACCAGTTGGCGAAATCAAGAGCTCCTTCCTCATTGTCGCCATTTTTGTAATTGATTCGGCAGACATACTTCTTTGTAACTGTGCTTGCGGTTGTGCTGGTAATGTCAATCTCGCCATTAATAACATATTGATAATTTCCTAGACTCCAGGCGTTAAGGGCTTTGTCGTGAAAATTAATGGATGTGTCAGGCCCGAGTTTAGATTTAATGTAGTTATTGCAATGTAAGAAAGCGAGTTTGGTTAGTGGGGTGGATATGGGGGATTGGCCGCCTTGGTCTTTGCTTTCTACAAGAAATAGGTCTGATTGAACTACTTTATAAACGAAAGGCATGATGATTTTTTTTTGGGCTAAAAGTAGAGCTGCTAGGCCGACAATAAGGATTAGGATGGAATATTTCTTCATGGATTTATGATGATGAGTTAAAGCAAATAAAGTGAAATTAATTTTAACAGAAATCAATGTCTTAAGTGTACAGTAAATTAATGAGTGAGATCGGGATTCAATGAAATGCAGTGAGTGGTTTTTTTTGACTTGACAAGGCTAATTGAGCTGGTAGACTGACAGCTCACTAAATTGACTTGGTGGTACTTAGCTCTTAAATTTTTAGGTGCTAGTGAGAAAATGGAGTTGTAACTATAGCCCCTGGCCATAATTAAGTCAGGGATTTGATAATTTTTGGAGGTAGAAATGGCAGCTACAACTGAATCAGTGAGA
>CAZJOY010000277.1:0-5215 GCA_964547705.1 uncultured Methylobacter sp.
CTGAATTGCGTGACTTTTTCGCCGTCAAACTGGGTCAGTTTGGCTTTAAAAGCTTGATCCTGCGCGGTCAAGGCTGCATCAATTGTCCAGTATTCGCGGGATTTAAAAGCTTCGATTTCCAGTTCGCGTTCGACAATCATACGCAGGGCAGGGCTTTGTACACGGCCTGCCGATAAACCGCGACGGATTTTTTTCCATAACAGCGGCGATAGGTTAAAACCGACCAGATAATCCAAAGCACGGCGAGCCTGTTGAGCATTAACCAAACTGATAGCCACTTCTTCCGGGTTGGCAATCGCTTCGGTGACGGCTTTTTTTGTGATTTCATGGAAGACTACCCGATGCACAGGCTTGTCTTTCAACAGCTTTTTTTCTCTCAGCAATTCAAGTAAATGCCAGGAGATGGCTTCACCTTCTCTATCAGGGTCAGTTGCAAGGTACAAAGCGTCCGAGGTTTTAAGCGCTTTGCTGATGGCTTGTACATGTTTTTGGTTGCGATCAATGACTTCATATTTCATTGCGAAGTCGTTGCTCGGGTCAACTGCACCTTCTTTGGGGATCAGGTCGCGCACGTGTCCATAAGAGGCCAAAACCTGAAAGTCTTTACCCAAATATTTTTCTATAGTTTTGGCTTTTGCAGGCGATTCTACAATGACGAGGTTCTTACTCATTTATTCAAAAAAGGCTAAGGGTAGGGGGTTCAGAGAGCAGGATGACAAAGTGTAAGGTATGTTTTTATCTTACACTTTGTGGTCTTGAACCTTAAATTAATGCAAATAAGTTGGAATAAGGTCATAAACAATATCTTCCATCCTGGAGAAAGCAATTTCTTCATCCGGTTGACTGAGCAACACCATCAGTACTATCCATTTAAGCTTTTCCATGGATATTTCTTCATTTTCCAGTGCCATAGCGCGGTCGATGACAATTTCCCGGTTGGCTGAGTTCAAAATATTGCTGTGCTCAAGGAACATCAGGAAGTTGCGGCATTCAATATCCAGTCGAGCTTTTTCCTGACTGCAGAAGATACGGAACGCAGGCGATGCCGAGGTTTTTATTGCCCGTTGCAGGCTAAGCGACTCTAGCCAATCGAACGCTTTGTTGACTTCGATCTGCTCAAAGCCCGCCTCCAGTAATTCTGTTCTGACGATGTCGCTATCTGGAAGTATTTCAATTTCATTTTCCATATAGTTTTCGAACAAGTACATCAGGACATCAAAGATATTTTCTTTCATAAGTTTCTAGGTATTTATTTAATTCGAGTATAGCAACCGCCGGCAGTTGCTTCTACGTATCCTTGCAGTTCCAGAATCAGTAGCATTGACGAAATAACTTCGACGGATTCGTTGGCATTTTCAACCAAGGTATCGATAGAAGTTGGGCTAAACATGACAAGATTCAATAATGTTTGCTGCTCCAGGTCAAGCGTTGATTGCACTGTCGGTAGGTGGAAGTCTTCATGTTGTTGATTATATTGATTTAGTTCTTCGAGAATATCTTGCGTTGTTTCGACAAGTTTTGCTCCTTCACGAATTAGCGCGTTGCAACCGCGGGCCAGCGGGTTGTGAATGGAGCCAGGGATTGCAAAAACTTCACGGTTTTGTTCGAGTGCCATGCGGGCAGTAATTAATGAGCCGCTTTGTTTGGCTGCCTCAACGACTAGCAATCCTTGACACAAACCGCTGATAATGCGATTCCGTCTTGGAAAGTGGTTGGCTTTGGCCGTAGTGCCGGGCGGAAACTCCGAGATCATTGCTCCGGTATTGACAATTTCAGTAGCCAGATCTTTATGTTTCGCCGGATAGACACGATCCAGCCCGGTTCCGGCTACCGCAATGGTATAACCGTTGGCCTTTAATGCGCCTTGATGGCTGGCTGCGTCAATGCCTAAAGCCAAGCCGCTGGTGATCACGAAACCGCAGTGGCTCAGCATTTTGGCAAAGTTAAAGGCAATTTCCAAGCCCGAAGTCGAGGGATTACGGCTACCTACAATGGCAATCTGTGGCAGCGATAACAGTTCGGGGTTGCCGCGTACGAACAGGAGTGGCGGAGGATCGGCTATTTCTTTTAACAGCGGAGGATAATTTGCATCATTGAGCGTGATGACGCTGTTATTGTCTTGATCCAGCCAAGACAGGTCATAGTCGATAAGCGTCCAGTCAGGGTTCCTGACCGCATTAACGATGCCGCTTTTTAAACCTAAGGCGTTAAGTGCGGATGATGATTCTGCAAACAGCTGAGCCGGGGTATGGCTTTCGAGTAAGTGTAGAAATGTTCTGCAACCGACCCCTGGCGTACGCAACAGCGCAAGCCAGTATTTGATGTCTTGGTCGGTTTGTTGCGAGGTAATGTTCAGGGGGTTCTAACTTTGTCTAAAACATGAAGGGCCTCGGTCGCATTCATGACCAGAGCGTAACTGACGCGCTCAAATGGGCGGAAAACCATCAGAGTGCCGGCAAGTTCATCGGGAAGATGAACCGCATCGTTTCTAACAGGGCTGTAAGCATCTCTGACAATCTTGCCGGCTTTATAGATATTCAGCTCGTGTCCGACTAAAAGGCCGTCAGCAGCCCCTTTATCTATCACAACCACGTTGTATCGGCCGATTTGAGAAACGCCGCCAAGCACACTGATAATATTGCCTTTGATACTTTGTTCAGGAGGGCGAGGAAAATAGTTTAAGGCAACATCTTCTTCGGCATTAGGCATAATCCGGTCGCCAGTGCGGATTTCAAGGGAGGATTTGGTTATGGCTAGTGTTGCCGGGTCACCAGGTTGTTGCAATGCTGCATCGGCAACGTATTGTGCCTCATAGCCCAGATTTTCTCCGCTTTCCGGACTGATATAGGCATTTCCCGGCCGAAAAATTGTGTATGACAGGCTTGTTGGATCACTGATCGAGCGCACGTAAACACGGTCGCCGGCACCGACAATAATATGTTCGCCCGCAAAGCCAATAACATAAGGTGCGCTGTTAATTTCGTCTTCATTAACTACTTTTGGTGATGTCAGGTAGCTTGCTATGTTTTCGGTAGGGATTAGTTTCACCGCCTGTTTCAGGCTGGATTCCCGAATACAAGGCAGTAATTTTCCTTCTTTGGAAATAGGAAAGTTCTTGCGGCCATTCTTGTAGTCTTCTTCCCGAAGCACACAGGGAGTGTCAGAGGTGTCCTGGGGCCCCGGCTGGTCGCTTCTGGAAAGACTAAGCTGCGGTTTGCCGTTGACCATAGAAAAATAAAGTGTATCGCCGGGATAGATCAGATGAGGATTCTTAATTTGGGTGTTGTGACTCCATAACTCAGGCCATTGCCAAGGATGCGTTAAAAACTTACTGGATATGTCCCATAACGTATCGCCTTTGACAACGGTATATTGATCAGGGCGGGACGGGTTGATTTGTATTTCTTCAGCCCATGCAGCTAAGCTGATAAAGAGTGAAATTATCAATCCGGCGAGTATTCGAAAAACCATGTGGGATTCCTGTCGAGTCTTTTGTGCTATCTGAATGCAAGGTTTAGGTTAATTCAGATGGCAATCGTGGTGAAACTTAAGCTGTCGATTATAAATTAAGAAAATAACCTACCAGCGGTGCGCTAGTAAAAAGTATGTTAGTGCTTTATGTGCTAAAGATAGCACTTGTGGTCATAATAACAAGCTGGCATTGAAAGGTTAGTGTTTTGTGTTGTCTTTACAAGAGACATTTTGGCTTCTTGAGGCTGTGTACTATTTGAGTAACGCTTCCGTTAAGAAGCGTTTAATCGGTTTCTTTCCGAGCAATAAGTAGAATCACTTATTCACAATATCTGTGGATAACTATGTTGATTATTTGCGGATCGTGTTATTTCGATCAGTTAAAACAAGCGTGTAAGTTAAAACGTACAAATATTGATCGGTTTGCTAAACACGGTTACTACATCCTGATCCTGACCGAATTTCAGGGTGCTCAGCTAAGAGGTTTTTCTAGCTTCAAAGGCTTCTGAACTAAAATAGCCCAATTTGGAGTGAAGCCTTTTGCGATTTGAATGCTTGATGTTTGCTCAGGATTGAAACAGCTCGCCATGCAGAACTGCCTTCGATTTTGGAGCCATGGTTTCAGCTTACCAATCCCTTATTGCCGTTACAGTTGTCTTTCTTACTCATAAGGGCGATGATGGAAAAATTTCCGCTAGGCGGCTGAGCCATATCGGCTGTTTAGTCTCTAATCTGCCCAGGAGCAAACTTAACAATTAAAAATGCACCGACACTATATTGCACCGCTGCTTTAATGCTCTCGAACGGTTTATTTAGTGTGTCGTCATTGCCTACGGACTTAAGATAAAATCCATCAGCCGGTCCTGATACTATCTCAACTTGCGAAAACTTAGGTAATTCTGTAACTAAATTCATTTTATCCTCAATTTTGTATTGTGTTTCAATAAGTTATTGTATTTCATTGATGTGGTAACCTTAATTCGCATATTGGGCCGCCTCCGATATTTTTGTTTTACGGCATTATCCGAGTGTTTCAACTCTCCTCCAATTCCACCCAATCAATTTGTTTTTCAACAATAGTGACTAACTCCAACTGACCCAGAGAGGAAACCATCTCTAATTCCGAACTTATTTGCGCCAACTGTTCCAAATGTGCCACCAACTCGAATAAATCGGTTTGGTTTATGTTTTTCTTGGATTTCCTCATGTTTGGGACTCAAAACCTGTTGGTGTTAATGCCATTCGACGGAATGTTCTTTATCCAGTCGGCGTAGGTATCGGCTATGTGTCTTGTCTATTATGCGGCATAACTTCTTTATCTGTCCTGTTGAAAGTCCAGGGTCTTGCTTAATGTTGGATATTTGACGGTACAAAAGCCATGCCTGATTGGTTAATTTATTGAATGATGCTGTCATGGTTTTACTTCAATTTCATTGATCACTTACTTTTTGTTAATTTCTTTTTAGCGCGATTTTAAACTGTTGTGGAAATTAGCACGCAATGATTTTGGAATGATAGTCGTGCCTTGTAAGTTCAGTGTCTATTTTGTCCTCTATGATGTTGATGAGGTGAGGTTTGTGATATCAACCGCGAATTATTTAGCTCAGTTCTCTATGCCCCTTATTTATACGGGCGTTTCAGTTTCGTTTGAATTCAGATAGAATTTCGGCATTCAATTATTATAGTGGAGAGTTTGTTGAGTATTCTATCTATTCTCGAATTTCCGGATGAACGGTTGCGCAAG
>CAZJOY010000278.1:0-5172 GCA_964547705.1 uncultured Methylobacter sp.
TTTATTTTAGGAGTTTCAAAATGGCAACAGGCACTGTAAAGTGGTTTAACAACACGAAGGGTTTTGGTTTTATTGCACCTGCTGATGGCGGCGAAGATGTTTTTGTTCATCATTCAGTCATTCAGGGCGAAGGGTTTAAAACCCTGACTGAAGGCGAAACAGTCACTTTTGACATTGAATCAGGCCCAAAAGGCTTAACTGCTGCCAATGTTTGTTCCAAGTAAGGAATAATCAGTTTTAAAAAAAGCCCTTGTATGATCCAAGGGCTTTTTTTTGTCTTGCTGTTTTAGAAAGCTATTTTAAAGGCCGGCCTTTAGCATCTTTGACGATATGCCCGCCAAAAATCAGAATCCCCTCTATAAACCCCCAAAGCCACATAAATTGCTGGGCGCCGGATACATAAAGTATGACTGTTAATATTATCTGAAAAAAGGCCAGCCGGTAAAAGCCCAGATAAAGCCGCCCTGCACCCGCGACGCCTAAAAATACTGACAACACACCCGCCAGATATTTGTATTTAACGGCTTTAGGCGGTTCCAAATACGCACCGACCAGATTAATATTGCCGGCAATTGTACCTTCGGCATCAAAGCTAACATCATCGCCTTCATCCGGCGGCACATCAGCGACCCAATCCTCTAAATGAAACGTAAACGACGTTCCTTCACTTTTTATCACCCCGGTTTGTGTATCGGGATCATAACTTTCAACTTGTCCAATCATTGACTATCTACCTTTAAAATTAGGACGCCCTATTGGTCGCCATTTATAACTGCCAGGCTCCACAAGTAGCCTGTGAACAATACCAGCAAAAATCACTCATCATGCAAACGTACAGCTAAAACATCACACTGGGCATGGTGCAACACGCCGTTTGCGGTCGAACCAAGCAGCAGCGCGAATCCATGACGACCGTGAGAACCCAGCACAATTAAATCCACCTCGTTTTCTTCAGCCACCCTGATTATTTCCAATTTAGGACTTCCTGTTTCCATCCACCGACGATCTTCAGCGATATTTAATTTCTCGGCCAAAACAGCCAGTCTCTTTTTTGCCGCTGACATTAACTCGGCAGTTAAATCAAGATCAAAAGGAATGGTGGATCCATAAGCCGCGTCGGTAATCAGCAAATTGTCCATCACATGCACAATACTCAGTTTTGCCTGATATTTCTCCGCTAAGTCTTTTGCTCTATCGGCAACCACCTCGCCATGCTCTGAAAAGTCTGCCGCGAGTAATATATGTTTATAGCCTTCCATAATCTCTCCTATTTAACGCCGGCAACTTCAGGAAATAATAAAGCCATCACCTGATAAGATCCCAGTATGTATAAAAACGCCAAGCCTAAACTAAAAGTCCAGGTTTGTTCCAGCGCATTGCGAAAAATATACCCCGTAACCGCCCAATGCCAAATCATTAAAACTATTGTTATCGTAAACGCCAGCCAAGCCCCCGTTCCGATCATCATTGAGGCCATTCCCGGCAACGCAAAAAAACTGATCACTGCATCAGTGCCTAGCAAGGCGCCGGTGGTTTGATAAAATCGCCCACCTTTTCGAGCCACATACAACATCAACCAGCTAAATCCAACAAGCAGCAGAGCTCCGAACACCGCCTGTAACAATGATACAGCCCAGTTTGCATGGAGACTTATCATTAAAAAACTGACGATAACATCAAGAACAAGCAATAGCCGCAACAGCCACACGGAAGACGGCAAATCCTGCGGACCTTTTTTAAACAGACAAATATCAAATAATAGCTTTATGACTTCAAACATGATTTTTCCTGTTTACGTCAATCTCGGTCATGCCGCTCTCCGCGATCTGTCGGATATAGACCTCTATTTAACTGCGTCAACCTTTTCTTCAGCTTCCATCCAAGCCGCTTCGGCCTCGTCTAAAGCTTTGTCGACTTGTACTTTTCGCTCCATCAGCTTTTTTAACTGCTCTTTCTCCGATTCTGCATAAATGGCAGGATCGGCCAACTGACGCTCCAGCTCCCGCTGTTCATTATGATATTTTTCAACAGCAATTTCAGCTTTTTTCAAGGCATCGAATAAAGGCTTATGTTTTTGTCTGCGCTCAGCATCCAGCTTTCTCTGATCTTTTCTCGATACTGTCTCAGTATTATTAACAACAGGCTTTTCTTCGCTTTTTTTCTGCTCTGCCAGCCACAGACGGTAATCGTCCAGGTCGCCATCGAAAGTTTGGACCTTGCCGCCCGACACCAATAATAACTGATCAGTAACCGAGCGCAACATATGCCGATCATGCGAGACGACCACTATCGCGCCTTCATAATCCTGCAAAGCCACACTCAAGGCATGGCGCATTTCCAAATCCAAATGGTTGGTCGGCTCATCAAGCAGCAATAGATTTGGGTTTTGATAAACCAACAGCGCCAACACCAGACGCGCTTTTTCGCCGCCGGAAAAAGGTTTGACGGCTTCCAGAACCTTATCGCCGCAAAAATCGAACCCTCCCAGAAAATTGCGCAAATCCTTCTCGATCGCCTGCTTATCCAACTGCTGCAAATGCCACAAAGGACTCTCATCGACGCGTAGCTGCTCCAGCTGATGCTGGGCGAAATAACCGATTTTTAACGCTTCCGCTTCATTTCTTTTACCGGATAATGGCTGCATATCGCCGGCCAAGACTTTAATCAAGCTAGACTTACCGGCGCCATTCGGCCCTAATAAACCGATACGATCACCCGGAGATATGGACAATCCAGCCTGCTTAATCACGCAAGTTTGCCCATAGCCAATATCAACCTTATCCAGCGTTAATAAAGGATTAGGCATTTTTCCGGGTTTGGCAAAACTGAAATCGAACGGTGAATCTACATGCGCTTGTGCGATCAGCTCCATGCGTTCCAAAGCTTTGATACGGCTTTGTGCTTGTCTGGCTTTAGTGGCTTGCGCTTTAAAGCGGTCGACAAAGCTCTGCATATGAGCAATTTCGCGTTGCTGCTTTAGATAAGATGATTGTTGTTGCGCGAGCTTTTCTGCGCGCATCCGTTCAAAGGCCGAATAATTGCCGGTATAGATTTCGGCCTTATTCTGTTCGATGTGCACGATATGATCGGTAATCGTGTCCAAAAAATCCCGGTCATGAGAAATCAGCAATAAAGTGCCCGGATATTTACATAACCAGTCCTGCAGCCAGATCACCGCATCCAAATCCAAATGGTTGGTGGGCTCGTCCAGCAATAATACGTCCGAACGGCACATCAAGGCTTGAGCCAAATTAAGCCGCATCCGCCAGCCGCCGGAAAATGAATTGACGGCATTATTTTCCTGGTCCGAACCAAAACCCAAACCGTTCATTAATCGCGAAGCTCTGGCTTGAGCGGTATAACCACCGATAATATCCAAAGCGGCATGTAATTCGGCCTGTTTCAAGCCATCATCGGCCTGCTCGGCATCAAGCAATTGCTGTTGCAAGCGCCTTAACGGCTGGTCGCCGTCAATGACGTAGTCAATGGCAGAGCGGACCACGGCCGGCGTTTCCTGCGCAACATGGGCGATTTCCAGCCCCGGTGGCATCGAAAAATCGCCCTCATCCAAGTGCAGCTCATCCCTAACCAAGGCAAAAAAGCTGGACTTGCCGACGCCGTTTGCGCCGGTAAAGCCTACTTTCTGGCCTTTATGAATCGTGAAAGAAGAATTGGCAAACAACACCCGTGCGCCACGGCGTAGGGTTATATTTCTAAAATTTAGCATTAAGGTAAAAAGGTAAAAGGCTCAAGGCGAAAGGTTCAAGATGAAGCTTGTAGGATGGATAGAAAGATAGCCGAAACCTATTAAAAGAATCGTCTATACGTTGGGTTTCGGGTTGCTTTCTACCACGCCGTGCGGAAGGATTAAGTTAAAGCATATTTAGTCTGCACACCGAGCTTATGGCTCAGTTTTAAAAAAACGATAAAGTTTTTCGCTTGTGGCGTATAGGCAATAGTTTGCTTAATCATGGGCTTATATTTTTTTAGCAATATTTCTTCTTTATCCTTTCGAAATACAAACGAAATACCAGACGTTATATTGAAAGGCTCCACTGTCAGCACTCGCGTAAAAATGAGGCAATCATTAACCAAAGGAGATTGGCTCATTGAAATATCCGTAATTTCGACTTGATAATTATCATCAAAAAGATCTTGTAGTTTTATTATTGATTTTTGAGGGTCAACTTCGACTACAGAGAATAATGAAGATCTAGCATTTAAATAGGCCTGAATTAAACGATCTTCCGCTTCTGAAAGCTGCCCCTTATGTTTCTGCCAATAGCGTTGAACAACATTAAGGCCTTCCGCATTGTAATAGTCAAAGATGGCAAAGTCGGCAAAGTGCTCCATATTGGTTCCACCGGTACCTTCTTCATCATCAAGCATCAATACGCCTTTACGCAAAACCCCCAATAAACGGCCGGCGTTATTTAAGTCGGCACGGTTAAGTTGTCGAAATAGCTTAGAATTCAAGTCCATTCCTTCGGAGCGCAACTGGCGATAATATTCAAGTGAATTCATAAAAAATACTTTGGTTGTTGATATATCTTCAAATTTCTCAATAAAACAAATTTTATATCAATAAGATTAGGAATAATTTGTTAAATTTTAAATACCCCACTCAATACCAAGAATGCCATATTCAATATAGCCAAACCAATTAGCAGATAAATCGTTATCTGCATGCCCAACACTCTTCTCTGGAAATCCTTTGCCGGAAGCCCCATCGCGTGCAATATCCGCCCAGTTAACAGAGTGACGCCCAATATATGGATCAGTATTTTCGGCGCTCCGTTTAATTCCAATGTTAACAGCAGCATCAGTGTTATCGGAATATATTCCACTGCATTTGCATGAGCGCGGATTGCCAATTGCAACTCTTCATGTCCGCCGTCACCGACACTGACCCGGTTTTTTCTACGAAGCTTTATTACCGCAAGAGAGAGCTTCACTATCAATAAAGCCAACAGTGATGCATATATGGACGTAATCATATTTTCACCTGCGGGAGAATATTCCCTGCTGCAAACCTAACGGCTTCTACGCAGCCCGTTCAATCATCTTATCAGCCTGCTCGGCAAATTCCTCAAGGTTGCCTTTCTTTACAGTTTCTACCGGAATAACCAGTGCAGTGCTCAAATTTATATAGATATAAACATAGGCCTTGCC
>CAZJOY010000279.1:0-5146 GCA_964547705.1 uncultured Methylobacter sp.
TCCACGAAAAGCACGAAAGGCACGAAAAAATATCAGCCGTAGATTTCTCGCCGACCGTGGTATATCCGGCATTGATGATCATCCGTTCGATAGTTCCCGCCTGTCCGGAACGTTGCCGGTTAGACCTTCCAGGTTTTACGACTGCCATGGATGGCGGAAGTGCTGGAGCCGCCGGGAGCGGCTCCAGTAAAAACCTGGAAGGTCTGCCTATCGGACTATTTCCCGCCTAAGGTCAGGTCAGGGACGGTCGTAATGACGACAGCCCGTAGGGAATTGTCTATAACGATGAGCACAAGAGCGAGGGAGTGATGCGGTTTAACTATTTTCGTGCCTTTCGTGCTTTTCGTGGACGACGCTCTTTATCATCTGTATGCGTAACATCAGTAATTTATATATCTGATTATTAGTTATACGCATCGAATAACATCGTTTGATCAGTAATACAGAAATCCCTAATATTGTTGTCAATTCAATAGTTCGCCACTCCTAGCGGAAGGCATGCTCACAACATCAAGGGAATACAAACGATGACTCTGCAAAAATATTATCTGCCGGCAATTACTATTGCCGCCCTGACCGCGCTGCCCGGAATTTCGGAAGCAACCAACGGCTATTTTGCGCATGGTTACGGCGCGCGCAGCAAGGCGCTGGCCGGGGCTACAACGGCGTTGCCTCAGGACGCGCTGGCCGCAGCGAACAATCCGGCCGGTACTGCTTATGTGGGTAATCGTTTAGATGTGGAGGTGGAGCTTTTCAGCCCGCGCCGGAAATATACCGTGGACGGCACGCCGACACTTGCGCAGGGCGCTTTCCCGCTGGATTCGGGCACTGTCGACAGCGACAGCGAATGGTTTCCGGTGCCCGCATTAGGCTGGAGCCAAAAGATCGATGCACAGCAGTCGCTCGGTGTGGCGCTTTACGGTAACGGCGGCATGAATACCGATTATGTGGCGAAGGCCAATCCTTTGTGCCCGCCCGGTAGCCAAGGCACAGGAACCTTTTGCGCAGGCACTACCGGCATCGATAAGGCACAGGCTTTTATCGTGCCCAGTTATGCGCATAGTTTCAGCGACGGCAAATTTTCATTGGGAATTGCGCCGATTTTTGCGGTGCAGCGTTTCAAGGCCCGAGGACTCGGTTCTTTTGCGCCTTATTCCAGCGATGGCAACCATCTTTCCAATCAAGGCTATGACTATTCCTTTGGCGGCGGGGTCAGGGTTGGCGCTTTGGCCGAGTTGATTCCCGGTTTGCGCTTGGGTGCTTCGTACAAAAGTCGTGTGTTCATGTCGAAACTCGATAAATATGCCGGACTTTTTGCCGAGCAGGGCGGCTTCGACATTCCTGAAAGCTTCAATTTTGGCCTGGCCTGGGATATTAACACGCAGTTCACCACGTCCTTTGACGTTGAACATATCCGTTACAGTCAGATAAACTCTGTTAACAATCCGCTGCTTCCGAACCTTGCCGTATCGCAACTGGGTAATAACGGAGGCGCCGGTTTCGGTTGGAAAGACATGACCGTTTTTAAGCTGGGTACGCAATGGAAGCAGAACGAACTTTGGATTTGGCGTGCCGGCATCAGTTATGGCGAGCAGCCGATTTCTAACTCGGAAGTGCTGTTTAATATTCTTGCGCCCGGCGTGCAGGAGTTTCATCTGACGACAGGATTCAGCCGCGCCATTGGCAAGAGCGATGAGCTCAGTTTTGCCTTTATGTATTCGCCCACTAATTCCGTCAAAGGCGCTAATCCGCTGAGCCCGAGCCAAAATATCAAGCTTGAAATGGACCAGCTGTCTCTTCAGCTCGCTTGGTCCAGGCGGTTTTGACGGATCGCGTTTGCCGAGGAGCATAAGAGACTGTGGAAGCATTCGTTTTTAAATAATTATTCACCACGAAGACACGAACGACTGCACGGATGCAGGAGGTATGACCCCCACGAAGTTTTCAATACATTTATTTTTCCTTCGTGATCTTCGTGTCTTCGTGGTGAATAGTTTTTTAGACTGATTTTGATAATACTTTCACAGTCTCCACTGACGCTTGCGGAATCCGGAAAATCAAAACCTAATTTTTTCATGCAACCAGCACTTCTTGCGTGAGCAGTCGCGTCAATGCGTCATAGCTGATCGGCGGACTGAAATAAAATCCCTGCACCGTATCGCAGCCGCAGTCTCTTAGATAATCCAGTTGCTCTTCGGTTTCAACCCCTTCGGCAATGACCTTCAATCGCAAACTTTTTGCCATGTTGACGATTGCGCTGACGATCGTATTCGCATCATTGTTTTTAGACAGTTCCTGGATAAAAGAACGATCGATTTTTAACTTATCCAGCAGCGGCAGTTTCGTTAAATAGCTCAGCGACGAATAGCCTGTGCCGAAATCATCGATTGAAAAATGAATACCTAAATCTTTGCATTGCGTCATAAAATTAAGCGTGACCAAGTGGTTCTCCATCATCACACTTTCGGTGAGCTCTAATTCCAATTGACTGCCGGCAATGCCGTTCTGAACAAGAATGTTGCTGATTTTGTTAAACAGCGAGCCTTCCTGCAACTGGCGCAAAGACAGGTTTACCGCGACTTTAAGCGGTGCTAAACCTGATGCCTGCCAGGTTTTCATATCTTCGCAAGCACGCCGCAAAACCCACTCGCCTATCGGGTTGATTAAACCGCAGTCTTCCGCAACGGGAATGAAATCGGCGGGCGAAATCATGCCGCGCTGCGGGTGCTGCCAACGAATCAAGGCTTCAACACCGATAATCCGCTCGCTGGTCAAATTGATTTGCGGTTGGTAATAAACCAGGAATTGATCTTCTTCTATTGCCAAACGTAGTTCGCGCTCCATCCCCACGCGATATTCAAGGCGGGTGTTCATTTTGAAATCGAAAAAAGAAAAACGCCCCCGGCCCTCCTGTTTGGCATGGTACATTGCAATGTCGGCATGGCGTGTCAGGGTATTGCTGTCGCAGCCGTTCTTGGGATAGATGCTGATGCCGATACTGGTTTGAATGGAAAGAACCTGCCCGTCAACGACAAAAGGTTCTTTAAGGATATGAATGATTTTTTGTGCGGCAGCTGACGCGCCGTCGGCGTTGGTGTTGTTCAGGATAATGACAAATTCATCGCCGCCTAATCGCCCGGCACTATCGGTTTCGCGCAAACTGAGTTCCAGGCGTTGGGCAACTTGCCGCAATAATGCGTCGCCGAAATGATGCCCAAGCGAATCATTGACGATTTTGAAGTCGTCTAAGTCCAAAAACAGCAGTGAAAAGTTTTTATTTTCCCGGTAAGAACTATGGATGGCCTGTTCGATGCGTTCGTTGATTAAAACCCGGTTCGGCAATTGCGTCAGCGAATCGTAATGCGCGAGGCGATGAATTTTTTCCTGGGATTTAACATGCGGTGTGATGTCAATTAACGTGGTGTTGACCACGCCGATTTGACCGTTATTATCGAATTCCGCAAACGCATTCACCATTACCCAGACAATATCGTCAATATCGCTACGCTCAATACCCAGCACACGGTTTTTTACCGCTTTGTGAGTATGGATGACTTGGTTGACCGGAAACTCATCCAATGCGGTCAGTGTACCGTCTTCGTTTAAAAAGATTTGCTCAAAACCGGCGGCTGATTTGCCGAGCAATTGTTGTTCGGTTAAACCAAGTAAATGCGTTGCTTGTTGGTTGCAAGATACGATTCGGGTATCCGGCGCTTGAACGATAACGCCGGCGTTCACTTGTTCGAGCAAAAAACGGTGTTTCTTTTCGCTTTGCTTCAGGGCTTCTTCGGTTTGAATCAGCTCGGTCATATCCGTCCAGCCGCCGATTATCTCTAACGCATGGCCTGTCGTGTCGGTGATCAGTTTTGCACGATCGCGTATCCATTTCCATTGTCCGTCTTTCATTTTGAAACGGTATTTTATGATCGTCGCCTCGCCCAGCAGAATACGATGGAAATTCTCCAGTACGACGGGGTGATCCTCAGGATGCACATGGCTTAGCCATGAATCGGGAAAGAAGATAAACGCATCGGCCTCATGTCCTAATAATTCTTTTACGCTATTGGAAATAAACGTAATACCAAAATCGGCAAACGGCTTGCGTGTATAAATGGTGATGGGGGCGGCAGAAAGCAGATGCTCAAAGCGGGCAATTTTTGTTTCTAGTGTGCTAATTATATAAGGGGACATATTTTGCCTTTTGGTCATAACGCTAACCGGTTAAAACTGAAGCGAAAGATATTTTTTAGCAAATGCCGCAATCAGGAAACGAATCGCTATTAACGGTTGTCAGATAAAGAAATAGGTTTGCAGTTACTATCCAATATTGCGGGCCAAGCTATCGGATTTTGATTATCAACTTGTTGCAAGATACTGAGCTATCCTGTCGAAGCCAATGTCGCTAAGTTTGTATCCGGCCTGCCGAGTATTTGCGGCTAAAAAAAGGCGGGCCGTAACCCGCCGAACAACATCCTTATTTCATGAGAGGTGACAAAAACTTAACTTTCGTAACAGAGCTAATACGCTTCGATCTGCTTGATTGCTTCTCAGTAGGCAGCGCTGTTGGATTGCATCTTAATCTCAGATTTGTCTTTAATAAAATGATATTAATAGATTATATGTTCTAATAATAAGATAATTGGATGTGCCATAAGCTGTTAATCACTTAAAATCTCTTTGATCATTAATACTTTTTATACCCAAAGGGCATAAGTTTCGTTTGAGCAGACAAGCTGCTCAACTCAGCTTTAACGATATAGCGGCGCTCACTCTATTAGGACTACTATGAACTTAAGCCAGATCGAATTGCTTCGCGTACTCCAGGAAAACGATTTCAACCTGTCCAAAGCGGCGGAAAAAATGCATGTCGTGCAATCGGCGGTCAGCCGGCAATTGCAGCTTTTTGAGGAGGAATTGGGTTCGCCTTTATATGAACGGCAAGGTAAAAAACTGATTGGCTTAACTACGCTGGGGGGCCGGATCATGAAAGAGGTTGCGGCCATTAACCTGGCCAAAACCAACATCCAGAGCATTGCGGCGGATTATATCGACAGCAACCAGGGCGTCCTGCATATTGCGACGACGCATACTCAGGCCAAGTATTTCCTGCCGAAACCGATCCTGCGCTTTAGGGAAAAATATCCGG
>CAZJOY010000280.1:0-5079 GCA_964547705.1 uncultured Methylobacter sp.
CGGTTAAGTTCGTACCAGTGTATTAAAATTTCTTCAAACAATAACTGCTTGTTTACTTGAGTATCCAGTCGTTGCCTGCTCGCCAATAATAAATCGTATAATTTATAAATTCCTTTTAATTCTAGCCGTTCGGACAATTCTTGCAACTGTCTGTTCAAATCCGGATTGTATAAATTTTGAACCTGAGTGTGATATGAACACTTAATCAAATCGATAACCCAGGATGTAATCCAGAATATTAGCGGCGATGCCGGTAATTTGTACCAGTCTTCGGCGACAATAACCGGAGATTTAAGCCGCTTCGCTATCGCCACCCAAGCATTAAAGCATTCGTTACGCAACGTTAATACTTCATCATTCAGATAATCCAGCGCCAGCAAAGGGGCTCCCTGTGCTAAGGCGACACTGTTGCGTAATATCTCGATATTGCATTGAGATGCTTCTGCCAGCCAATTCACGACAGTTTCTTTATCCGGCGTAGCCAAGGCCAATTTTTGGCACCGGCTGATGATAGTCGCCGGCAATTTGGCCGGTTTTTCGCTGATTAATATAATGAGGGTGCGCTCAGTCGGCTCTTCAAGGCATTTTAAGAACGCATTAGCCGCGGCATTATTCATATTGTCGGCTGGATTGATAATGACCAGGCGGTAAGTCTCAAACTGCGGTTTTAAGGTTAACCGGGTAATCAGGCCGCGTATCTGGCCGATAGTAATGCCTTTTCCGGGCTCCTCGGGCTGTACCCGAATAAAGTCAGGGTGAGTTCCGGCATTGATCAATAAACAACTGCTGCAAAAACCGCAAGCCATACCGTTGTCTTGAGGAGCGGCACAAAGCAGTGCAACAGCGAATTGATCGGCCAATTGCTGTTTTCCCAGCCCTTTATTGCCGGTAATGAGCAACGCTTGGGGAATGCGTTCCTGCGCAATATAGCTGTACAGATGCTCCCACAGGGGCTGTTGCCAAGGTAATGGCTGCGGCACAGTCATTTTATGATGCCGTGCCTGGAAGATGATGGACAATTCAAAGAGGGTAAACCCAGTAAACTACGAATAACATCTGTAATAGCCCTTTGCACGTCAATTAACGGTTGATTCGCCTTTATCAACTTGATGCGGTCAGGATAGAGTTCGGCCTGCAATAAATAAGCTCGCCTGACATTTTCAAAGAAGCTGATTTTTTCTAATTCAAAACGATCAAGAGCTCCGCGTTCCCTGACTCGCGCTATACCGACTTCAATCGGCGCATCCAATAGCAAAGTTAAATCAGGCCTCAATGTACCTTGCACAAAGTCTTCCAGCCATTTTATAGCACTGATTTTCATGTTCCTGCCGCCGCCCTGATAGGCGTAGGTGGCATCGGTAAAGCGGTCGCACAGCACCCAGTTTCCTTGCGCCAAAGCAGGCTCAATAACATGTTTGATATGCTGCGCCCTGGCTGCAAACATCATCAATAATTCGGCCTGTTCCGAGATGGCTTCACTTTTATTGTCCAGCAACAATTGCCGTATTTTTTCGGCAAGTTGAGTACCGCCAGGCTCGCGCGTAACAACAATTGGGATGCCATGCTGTTCTAAGTAGTCTTTGATAAAAGCCATGTTAGTCGTTTTGCCGACGCCTTCCCCACCTTCCAGCGTAATAAACTTTCCTCGGATCATTTTTTGCTCCTTTGAAATTTGTCAACGGCCGCTTCGTGGTCTTTTAAGTTCGCCGAAAATACATGCGTACCGTCGCCGCGCGCTACAAAATACAGGCTATCCCCTTTATCAGGATGCAGCACGGCATGAAGGGCATCGCGTCCCGGCATCGCAATTGGCGTTGGCGGCAGGCCGCTAATGACATAGGTATTGTACGGTGTAGCCGTGGTTAAATCCTTGGATTTAATATCGCCTTGATAACTGTCCCCCATGCCGTAAATGACGGTAGGATCAGTTTGCAGCAACATATTCTGCTCCAGTCTGCGGATGAATACACCGGCTATTAAGGATCTTTCCAAAGCCGACCCGGTCTCTTTTTCCACAATCGAAGCCATAATCAACGCCTCGTAAGGCGTTTTAAACGGCAGTCCTTCGGTTTTATTACCCCATTCCTGCTGCAATACCTGCTGCATTTTGTCGTAAGCTCTTTTTAGCAAAGACAGATCGGATGTATGCTTTTCAAAAAAATAAGTGTCGGGAAAAAACAAGCCTTCCGGCGATTTCATATCAGACTTGAACTTAGCCATTACGCTGCCAAAATCGGCACCGTTTAACGTATGCTCAAGATTGGGATTTTTCTCAATTTCACGCAGTATTTCTTTAAAATTCCAGCCTTCCGGAAAAGTAATAATATGCTGCTTGGTTTTTCCCTGGGCGAATAACATCAGGATTTGGGGTACTGTCAAGCCGGAAGTTAATTCGTACTCTCCTGTTTTAAGTTTTTTGAGTACGTTTAGCTGAAAAGCGACGACCTTAAACCAGAAGGGTTTGATTGCCAGTTGTTGAGCTACAAGCTTGTCGATGATGCGGTTAATCGAGTCGCCTTTTTCAATTTCTATAGTAACCGTTTTATCGAGCAGCGCGGGATTATGTAACGCGCTCTGGTAATCCATCCACATCCAGCCGCTGGTAAAACTGAAGATCAACAAAACGAAGCCAATGATTTTATTATTCATTGTTAAGCTCCGCATTAATAAACTTCTCCAGTTGGACTTGAATATTGCTGGTTATCGGTCCCACTGAAAAGTGCGTCCTTTCGATTTGTTTGACAGGCCAGATGCCAATAATTGAATTGCAAACAAATACCTCGTCAGCAGACAGCAACACATCTTTAGTAAAGACATGTTCAATGACCGAAAGGCCACAGTCAACTGCAAGCATCATTATCACGCCGCGCATAATGCCGGCAACGCCTGTTTGAGTCAGTATAGCGGTGTAAAGATTATTGTTTTTGATGTAGAACAGATTCGTCATTGTTCCTTCAATAACATGCTCATTGAGATCGAGCATTAGCCCTTCCTGAATCGAAGTATCATTCCATTCAGCCCTGGCCATGACCTGCTCAAGCCGGTTCAAGTGCTTAATACCTGCCAAGGCGGGATTCAAGCCTAAACGGCTCATGCAAATGCGTGCGACTATGCCCTGCTCCGAGTAGATTTTCGGATAATCAGGATAAGGATGGAGACTCAATACGCGAGTAGGTTGAATCGTATCCGGTTGGCGATAACCTCTTCCCCCCGAACCACGCGTAACGATAATTTTAAGCACGACCCGAGAGGAATGTTGGCCGCGGGTCCATTCGCGACAAAGCTTCCCTGCTTCAAAACGTAGTAAGTCAGTATCTGGACAAGGAATATAAAGCCGTCGACAGCCTGAGCTTAATCGTTCTAAATGGCGTTCGAGAAAAACAGCCTGTCCGTCTCTAACTTCAATGGTTTCAAATAGTCCATCGCCGTATTGAAACCCACGATCAGATATTTCAATATGGTTTTTACTTTCACCATTGATCAGAATCATTTTTTTGATTCATAGTTTTCAGTTTTATAATCAAGTTACTGAAAACTAATTACTCATACCGTTTGAAAACTAGCGAACCGTTAGTACCGCCAAATCCAAAGGAATTGGACATAGCTATATCGATTTTCATATCTCTTGCTGTATTCGGCACATAATCCAAATCGCATTCGGGATCTTGATTTTCCAAGTTGATGGTCGGTGGAGCAATTTGATTTTTAATACTCAATGCGCTCAGTACTGCTTCAATACCGCCCGCAGCACCTAATAAATGACCGATCATGGATTTTGTTGAGCTGACAGCGACTTTATAAGCATGCTCGCCCAATGCGGCTTTCATTGCCTGAGTTTCACCGACATCGCCGGCCGGTGTTGATGTGCCATGTGCGTTGATATAATCGACAGCATCGGCATTTAAACCGGCATCGCGCAGTGCATTTCTCATGCAACGCGCAGCGCCTTCACCACCTGGTGAAGGTGTAGTCATGTGATAAGCATCACCACTCATACCATAACCTACTAATTCAGCATAAATTTTTGCGCCTCGTGCTTTGGCATGTTCCAGCTCTTCAAGAACCACAACACCGGCACCATCGCTTAACACAAAACCGTCACGATCTTTATCCCACGGACGGCTGGCAGCTTGCGGATCATCGTTGCGGCGGGATAAAGCTTTTGCCGAAGCAAAACCGCCCATTGCTGTTGGTGACGTCGTGCAACGTTCAGCACCACCTGCAATCATCACATCTGCATCGCCGTGTTGAATCAAACGCGCAGCATCGCCAATATTATGGGTGCCTGTAGAACAAGCCGTAACAATAGCAAAATTAGGACCCTTTAATCCGTATTTGATTGAAAGGTTACCTGAAATCATATTAATGATATTGCCGGGAACAAAAAACGGCGAAATACGACGCGGACCGCTCTTATCGTAAAGCGCATAGCATTCTTCAATACCGGTAATACCTCCAATCCCCGATCCGATAGCGACTCCGATACGTTCCGCATTAGCTTCGGTTACTTCAATGCCCGAATCTTCAATAGCCTGACAGCCCGCTGCAATACCATAATGAATGAAACCATCCATGCGTTTGGCATCCTTTTCGGGAATGTATTGGCTGATATCGAAATTTCTTATAACGCCGCCAAACGTGGTAGCAAAAGGAGAAATGTCGAAGGAATCAATTGGGCCGATGCCGCTTTTACCATTAATAATACCATCCCATGTTTCCGAGACCGTGTTAGCTAAAGGCGTTATTGCGCCTAATCCAGTTATTACAACTCGACGTTTGCTCAATGTGATTTACCGTAAGAAAAATAAAGGAGGGGATAAAGAGTTAGTTATATAGGCGGGTAGTGCACGTGATATGACAATCAAGGCACTAAGTATGGGCTACGCTACGCTTGGCAACCGCTCAGTGCGTTGTTTTACTTTCGCGTCCATGTAGTAGTCGTAACCCCACCTACAAGCTTATCAACTAAAGTTTAGTTTTAAGCGTTTTTTACTACGTAATCGATAGCTTGCTGAACAGTTGTGATTTTTTCAGCTTCATCGTCTGGAATTTCGCATTCGAATTCTTCTTCAAGAGCCA
>CAZJOY010000281.1:0-5067 GCA_964547705.1 uncultured Methylobacter sp.
TTTACTGCAAACGATGAGATTTATGCCAATGTGGTCGGCGGTATAAAGGTGACGGAAACCAGTTCCGATTTGGCTATTGTGGTCGGCATTGTATCCAGCCTGAGAGATAAGATAATTCCGCATGACGCTTTCTTTTTCGGGGAAATCGGCTTGAGCGGCGAAATCAGGCCGGTGGCGAACGGTCATGCACGGCTTAACGATGCAGCGAAGCACGGCTTTAAAAAGGCGGTTATTCCGAAGGCTAATGTGCCTAAAAAAGCGATTGAGGGTTTGGAGATTCACGGCGTCGCTACGTTGTCCGAAGCTTTGGATATTGTTGCAGAAATGTAAAGTCTTTACAGACTACTTACTTATTTTGAGCGGCCGAAAATCGCTATGACTGAATTTTAAACTCCCCTGCGATCAATTCAGGGGATAATAGCTACCATAAGCTCCTGTTTTCAATGGAAGACACGCCAGATTATTTAATGAGGCTTTGTGATAACAAAGCGTGAGACGAGGATATGCAGAATAAATACCAGTTAAGGCCGGGAAATCCCTATCCCTCCGGCGCCAGGGCTAGAATGAAAGGGATTAATTTCTCCATTTTCAGCCGTTACGCAACCCATGTTGAACTGTTGCTTTTTGAAACGTCGGATTGCGATGAACCTTTTCAAACCATCGTGTTGCAGCCGGACATTAACCGTACATTTTTTTCATGGCATGTTTATGTGGTCGGCTTGCCGGTCGGCACATGGTATGCGTGGCGCATGGACGGACCTAATCATGTCCGCGAGGCAGGATTGCACTTCGATAAGAACAAGCAACTGATTGATCCTTGGGTGCGCGCAGTCAGCCATAAACGCTGGAGCCGCAAGGCGGCGTGTGTGCCGGGCGATAATAAAGACACCGCCATGCGTTGCGTGGTTGTTGACGATAATTATGATTGGGAAGGCGATGTGCCGCTACGCATCCGTAGCGAGAGAGCCATTGTTTATGAACTCCATGTCGGCGGCTTTACCCGTCATCCCTCTTCCAACGTAGCTAATCCGGGCACTTTTGCCGGATTGATCGAAAAAATCCCTTATCTGAAAGAACTCGGCATTACCCATGTTGAACTATTGCCGGTCATGGCTTTCGATGAGCAGGATGTGCCCAGGCATACCGCCGATTTGGGGCTGAAAAATTATTGGGGTTACAGCACCCACAGTTTTTTCAGTCCGCATCCTGGGTATTGCGTAACGCCGGAGCAGGGCACGCATGTACAAGAATTTCGCGACTTGGTTAAAGCGCTGCATCGGGCAGGCATCGGCGTGATTATGGATGTTGTGTTCAACCATACCGCAGAGGCTGGCGCGGATGGCCCGATCATTAATTTCAGGGGCATCGGCGATGATATTTTTTATCATCACGACAAGTTCGATAAGAGCATTCTTCACGACTATACCGGTTGCGGTAATACCGTAAACGCCAATCATCCTTTGGTTGCCAATTTTATTATCAGTTGTTTGGAATATTGGGTCAGGGAAATGCATGTCGATGGTTTTCGTTTTGACCTGGCCAGCGCATTGGCGCGTGGCGAGGATGGCGAAGTGCTGCAAGACCCGCCTTTGCTGTGGGGTATCGAACTTTCGGAACAGCTGGCCAAAACCAAATTGATTGCCGAAGCTTGGGACGCGGCGGGACTTTACCAGGTCGGCAGCTTTCCCGGTTACCGCTGGGCCGAATGGAACGGCAGATACCGGGATGTGATCCGGCGTTTTGTGCGCGGCGATAAAGGACTGGTCAGTGAATTGGCAACCCGCCTTTGCGGCAGCAGCGATTTGTATGAACACAAAGGCCGATTGCCGATTAACAGCGTCAACTTCGTAACCTGTCACGATGGTTTGACGCTGTACGATCTATTCAGTTACAACGAAAAGCATAATTACACTAACGGTGAATACAATCAGGACGGCTGCAATAATAATCTCAGTTTCAATTGCGGCATTGAGGGTGAAACCGATGATTTAAGCATTCTGGCTTTGCGCAGAAAACAGGTGAAAAACACTTTCGCGATGTTGCTGCTCAGTCATGGCGTGCCGATGTTATTGGCGGGCGACGAAGTATTAAACAGCCAACACGGCAATAATAACTGTTACTGTCAGGATAATGAATTGTCCTGGATCGATTGGAGCATGAAGAAGCAAAATGCCGACATGCTGCGTTTTGTCCGACTGATGATAGCGTTGCGCAAAAGGCATCCATCGATCATGCGCCGGCGTTTCTTGACCGGAAAGCCCGCCAATAGCAGAGGAATACCCGAGATTCAATGGCACGGTGCCGAAATCAATAAGCCGTTATGGGATGATTATGAAGCGCGGTTTTTGGCTTTTACGCTGGCAGGCATAGAGATCGATGAAGCGGATTTGCATGTTGCAATGAACATGTCGGATCAGCCTGTGGTCATTGAGTTGCCGGGTATTCCCGGTCGAGCATGGTGCTTGGCTGTCGATACCTCGCTGCAATCGCCGCAGGATGTCGTAGTTCCGCAGGATCAACAAAAGGTGCGCGGAAACAGTTATCCGGTAAATTCCCGGACGATAGTGGTTTTTGAGAATGTGGATCGCTGATCCCGGTTGCCATTCCTATCGCTCCGCAAAATGCCGTTGCGTTCCATGGTAATTAAATCCGCAGCTAGACCCTGCGGAATTTACTACGTATACTTGGATGGACTTGTTTTTTTAGGTCATTTTTAGCGGAAATTTGGATAAGGCAATCGTAGCATTTAAGGCTGGTAATGACGTTTTTGTATTCGGGAAACAATTCTAAAATCAATTTGTCGGCGGAAGAAATGCTGGAAATAAGTCAGGAAATTAGCCGGAATTTTACGCCCTGTTTTTCAAGCGGAATGCCGGATCTTGTCGAAAAAATCAGGCTTTCAGCAAACGAACTGTTGGATATTGTTGAACGGATCGGCCGAGATTTTGCCCCGAAGGCGTCTTTTAATGTTCCTGAAATTACTCTTTTGCCGGTTGATCCCGGACATCTTTATGCTTACTGGAGCCTTGGCGACAAGCCGGGAATTTCCAGGCCCGATGAAGACCAACTCACGCTAAGAATCTATTCGCAACCCGATGAAGATACGGCTGCAAGCGAAGCCGCATCATGGTTTGATGTTGCGATTGACAGCCCCAATGCCGGGCAGCAGGTTTCCTTGCCCGCTCCGGTCGATGAAGCGGCTTATTCCGCCGCGATCGGCAAACATTGCGCGGACGACGGCTTTATCATTTTGGCGCATTCGAACATTATTCATGCTCCTCATGGCGGAGCGGCATGGCATCAAATTCATGAAAACTCCACCTATTGCCCGAGCAAAAACGCCTCAGGTCAAGGAATCAGCAAACAAGCGTGATAACAAAAAACTTACCTCGCCCTGATTACTCTTCTTATCAGCAAGGCTTCCTGAGCATTATTCTGCACGCGCATCTTCCTTATGTGCGCCATCCCGAGCATGACAGTTTCTTTGAGGAAAACTGGCTGTTCGAAGCCATAACCGAATGTTACTTGCCGCTGATCGGCATGCTTGACCGGCTACAGGCCGATAATGTGGATTACCGGCTGACGCTGTCATTGTCGCCGACATTGATGACCATGTTGCGCGACGGCTTGCTGCAAACGCGTTACCTGAAATATCTGTATAGCCGCTTGGAATTGGCTGAAAAGGAAATCGCCCAAACGCGTCAACAACCCGAATATCAAAAACTGGCGCGGCTTTACCGGCGCTTTTTCCTGAACACGTTAAACACCTATCAAGACTGCTACCAAGGCGATTTATTGGCGGCTTTTAAAAAACACCAGGCCACCGGTAAGCTGATATTGATAACCACTGCCGCGACGCATGGCTTTCTGCCTTTGCTGAATGTCAGCGAAACCGCGGTCCGCAATCAAGTCAACACCGGTATTGCAGCCTTCAAGGCCAACTTCGATTACGCGCCGGACGGATTTTGGTTGCCCGAGTGCGGCTATTATCCCGGTTTGGAAACGGTATTGGCCGATGCCGGAATTCGGTATTTCTTTGTCGATAGCCACGGCCTTACCGATGCCGTGCCAACGCCCCGTGACGGCGTTTATGCGCCGATCGATTGTGGCAATGGCGTCGCCGCTTTTGCGCGCGATCCGGAGTCGTCGCACCAGGTCTGGAGCGCGAAAGAAGGCTATCCGGGAGATTACGATTACCGGGAATACTATAGCGACATCGGTTTCGAGCGGGACCTGGATTATATTGCGCCTTATATTCTCGACCGGAAAACCCGCATCAATACCGGCATCAAGTACCACCGCGTGACCGGCGAGAACCTGCCGAAGGACATATATAATCCCAGACAGGCCAGGGCAAAAGCCTATCAACATGCGCTGGATTTTATCGATAAACGGCAGCAGCAGATCAACCGCCTTGGCGCGACCATGGATAGGGCGCCGATTATTGTCGCGCCTTACGATGCCGAGCTGTTCGGGCATTGGTGGTGTGAAGGAACTCATTGGCTCGAATGCGTACTGAGATTGGCCGGCGAAAAGACCAATGGCGTTCAGCTGACCGGTTGCGGCGAATATCTGCAACAACAGCCGTCAGCTCAGATCGCGACGCCTTCCGCGTCAACCTGGGGCGATCAGGGTTATTCCAGTTACTGGATCAATGACACGAACGACTGGATATATCCATTGCTGCATAAAGCCGGGCAGGAGATGGAAAAATTGGCGCAGGATCTTCAAGGATTAGCGCTTACCGCGTTGCAGAAGCGCGCTTTAAACCAAGCTGCCCGGTCGATTTTGATGGCCCAAGCCTCCGATTGGCCGTTCATTTTGAAATCGGGCACCACTATCGATTATGCAAGCAAACGCGTTACCGATCATTTGGCCAGGTTTAACTATCTGCATGACAGTATTCGCAAGAACAGGATTAATGAGCGTTATCTGACGGCTCTAGAGATCATGGACAACATTTTCCCGGATCTTGATTTTCGGGATTATGCGGCTGTAAAAGTCAAACCCAGCGCCTTTGCGGCAGCAGCGATTTGTATGAACACAAAGGCCGATTGCCGATTAACA
>CAZJOY010000282.1:0-5044 GCA_964547705.1 uncultured Methylobacter sp.
GTTCCCACGCTCCGCGTACCCTCTGGGGCATAAATGGGAATGCAGTTTGAACCGCGCTGCGGCCCGGAACGCAGGAGCGTCCCTCACTGGGTTACCACGCGAAGCGTGGGAACCATAATTTGTTGCCAAATTCTAAGCGTCCAATATGTCCTGGAAATTCTCATCGTCCGTTACCATACGCCACAATCTCATGAGCAATCCGGCCTAGCGGTAACTCCTTGTTTACCGCACCCAGCTTTGCCGCCTCCTTCGGCATGCCGTACACCACGCAGCTGTATTCATCCTGTCCCAGGGTACGCGCGCCCATATCGCGCATTTCTTTCAAGCCTTTGGCCCCATCATCGCCCATGCCGGTCATGATGATGCCCAGCGCATTCTTGCCCGCGCATTTGGCGACTGAGCGAAACAGCACATCGACCGACGGACGATGACGCGTGACCGGCGGCCCGTCCACGATTTCAACATGGTATTGCGCCCCGCTGCGCTTGAGCAGCATGTGCCGCCCGCCTTGCGCGATCAGTGCGCGCCCCGGCAGCACCCGGTCGCCGTTGACGGCTTCGCGCACTTCAATTTGGCACAGGCCGTTCAAACGCTCGGCGAAAGCGCCGGTAAATTTTTCCGGCATATGCTGCACGATAACAATGCCGGGGCAGACCCGCGGCAAGGCAGTCAGCACGGCTTCCAGCGCCTGGGTGCCACCGGTCGAGGTACCGATGGCGACAACGCGGTCAGTGGTTTCAGCCATCGCATGGACGGTAGCTGGAAGGATGGCGTCTGCCGTTAATTTGCCCTGTACAGGCACGGTAGTTGTCGATACGGCCAATCGGCGCAGGTTGGCGCGAGCGGCGGCTTTGACTGCGGTAATCAGACCTTCCGAATCGTCCTGCAAAAATTGCTTAAGTCCTAGTTTCGGCTTGGTGACGATACTGACCGCCCCCGCCGCCAGCGCCTGCATCGTGGTTTCCGCGCCTTTCTCGGTCAGCGTGGAGCAGATCACTACTGGCGTGGGGCGTTCCGCCATCAGTTTTTTCAAAAACGTGATGCCATCCATGCGCGGCATTTCCACATCCAACACGATCACATCGGGCCATTGCGTTTGCATCTTAGCCATCGCGAACACCGGGTCGGATGCCGCGCCGATTATGTTAATCCCTGGATCTTGCGATAAATTCGAAGTCAACACCTGCCGCACGACAGCGGAATCGTCCACTATCAACACCTTAATTTGAGTCATTCCAGGCTCCTGTACATTGGTATAGGCTCGGCTATGGGCAGCACATCGTTGCGTTTAACCCAAACTTCTCCGCTCCACACTTCAAAAATCACGTTGAGATGTCCGACGTCGCCCAAGTGCTCGGCTACGCAGGTAAAACCGTAATGTGCCGCCAGCCGCCGCGCGGCTTGCACATTTTGCATGCCGAGTTGAACCATGCCGCCTTTGTCCGCCTCGGGAAACATACTGCCGCCGCCGAATAACTTAACCTGATACTCTTCATAAGGAGCGCCAACGAATGCAATTTCCTCCAGCAGCCGGGTAATTGCCGTATCGGCATAACGCCCCGGCTGGCCGCCTGTTCTGAGTTCATTGCGCTCCGGCAGCATGTAATGACACATTCCTCCTATCAGCAGTTGAGGATGCCAAAAGGTTATCGCGACACACGATCCCAACACTGTGCGAATGCGGGTATCCCGGTCGGCGAAGTAATAATCGCCGGGGTGAAGAAATATATCCAAAGGAAGTAAAGGCCTTATCATGTCAAAGCCTCCTGTAAACGGCCGGTTGCACCAGCCGCACATCTTCGCTTATGCCGTTCAGTGTCTCGGAATGGCCGACCAGAATATGTCCGCCGGGGCGCAGCAGCGACAGCAGGCGCGATACGACCTGACGTTTGGTGTCCTGATCGAAATAGATCATCACGTTGCGCAGGAATATCGCATCGAATTCACCCAGTTTCGGCGGCTCTTCGGTCAGGTTATAGTGTATGAACTGTACGCGTTCACGCAGTTTGCGCTCGATCAGCAATGTTCCCTCTTGAGTGCCGGTGCCTTTAAGGCAGTAGTTCGATAAGTAATACTGGGGGATTTCGAGCATGCGCTCCAGAGGGTAAAGCCCGGAGCGCGCTTTTTCCAGCACTCGTGTGCTAAGGTCGGAAGCAACAATTTCCCACGGCGCATTGCCCAACACTTCATCCAACTGCATCGCAATACTGTAGGGCTCCTCACCGGTGGAGCAGGCTGCGCTCCAAATGCGTAAAGGCTTACCGGGTTTCCGCTGCGGTAAAATGTGCTGCCGCAGAAAATCGAAATGTTTGGGCTCGCGGAAAAAATGCGTTTCGTTGGTGGTCAGCAAATCCACAGCCATTTGCAGTTCCGTTTTTCCGGTGTCCGCAGTAATCATCTGAAAGTAGTCGCCGTAGCTCGACAAATCGTAGTGTCTGAGCCGCTTTGCCAAGCGACTGGTTATCAGCGGTTTCTTGGCAGGCGACATGCTGATTCCGGCAATGCGGTAGATCAAGTCGCGAAACTGTGCGAATTCCTTCTCTTGCAACACCACTGCGGCTAGATTAGGTTTGTTAGTTGCGTATGCAGTCATTTTATTCATCCATCCATTTGTTTTATTTATTGATATTACGCATTGTCCACGAAAGACACGAAAAGCACGAAAAACCAAAGTTTTTCAAATAGATACCAAGCTGTAGATCGTCACCCAAAGGATAAATAGCTACATAAACACAACCTACTGACTTATTTCGTGCCTTTCGTGTTTTTCGTGGACGAAATGATTTTTCTAGGATTATGTACATGAGTAACACCAGTTATTTATCACCGATGGCTATACCAACCCGGTGCCCACTTGCAACTCTGAAAACCAGTTGATAAATCGCTCTACGTCCGCGCCCTGGTAAATCGCGCCATGTTGCGGGCAGAGCATGTCGATGTTCATGTTTGCCGCACGTTCGCACCATAGGCGCTTGGCTTCCGGCGAGCCCATAAAGCGGCGATGAAAACCCTCCGCATAGCGGATGTGGCGATCGAAATCTTTCACGAATAGATCATTCAAGTCTTTCGGCAGCATCGCCGCGCCAATGTCGCCCGTGAAAAGCGACTTTGCCCCCTCGTCGTACAGATGGAAGTTGCCGGAAGAATGCAGGTAATGCGCAGGCACGGCTTGCAGCTTCAGCTTACCCACAGTAATCGCCGAGCCTTCATCGGGAATGCCGACGAGGGTCTCGTCAGAGCCGCCAAAATGCGGGACAAAAGTTGTCCATAAACGGCTCAGATAGCACTTGAGTTTCGGATTAAAATCCAGCCACAAGGACAGCGACGAAATGATGTCCGGGTCCTGGTGGGACGCAAACAGCACGTCTATATTCGCTGGATCGAATGCTTCACAGATGGCGGCGAACACCATTGAAAAGATTTCCGAACCGCCCGGATCGGTCAACAACGCCGTTGCGCCGTCGGTAATCAGGTATTCGTTGGTGTCGATCAAATAATTAGGACGATCCGGGTCGCGGGCTACGGCAATCCATTGGTGCTGACCGGATTGATAAATAATCGTTGCTTTTTTCATGCCCCTGCCTCTGTCAGTCGTGATTCAAGTTTCTTAACGCGGACGGTGATATTGTCGACAACGTCTTCCACACCCTGTGCAATCTGACGTAATACCGGTGTCATTGCGCCGCCATGAGCCGCCTCAATACCGATTGAGCGGGCGATTACCAAGCCGGTCGCGCATTGTTTTGATGTGCGCCTCATCGTAATCTGTAACTCGCGCAACATGCCTTCGATAAGTTGCTCCATTTCGTCCACATCGGCTTGGCTGCGCAGACAGGCCGAGGCGATACGAGTTTGTGGCAATTCGCCGCAAGCTCCTGCCCGGGTAAGCAAGGCCACGTTGCGTAACCGATGCCGCTTACCGGCTGTTATCATCACCTGCCGGTAAATCAGTTTGGATAGTCCTTGCATTGCCGCCGCCATCTTCTCGCTGAATATCCGCAGTTCGCGCGCTGCCACGCTGAACCCTACGGCATTAATGCCCGCTTGTCTGGCAGCCAGCATCGCATTGGTCGCAGTCAGACTGATGTTTTCTGCGGCGTAGACAATGCTCTTGATTTCCTCATTGATCTCGATGATGGCTTTTAATTCGTTCATGGCACTTCGATAGTTAGTTAAAAACGTCATCAGTCAGGTTGCATCTGTAGCCGGGTAGGCAGTTTCAACCGGCGTAACCCGACAACCCAGGTCGTATCACCCCGCTTGCATCAACTCGGTAGAAGAGGGGGGATTAACCCCGGCCAGTGCAGCCATGTCATCCATCGACAGCACATGCTGAATATTCAGGATGATCACGAATTTGCCGTTGATTTTGCCCATACCGGCAATAAAGTCGGCGCGGATGTTGGTGCCGAAAGTTGGAGCCGGTTCTATCTCATTAGCTGGAATCTCCAGCACTGCATTCACTGCGTCCACCATTACCCCGACATTTTGGGTTTCCTCTCCCATCATCACTTCGATAATGATGATGCAGTTACGCCGTCCTATCGAAGTGGGTTGCTTGCCGAAGCGGGCACTCAGGTCGATTACCGGCACCACGGCTCCTCTGAGGTTAATCACGCCGCGAATAAAATCCGGCATCCGCGGTACTTCGGTCAATTGGCCGTACTGAATGATCTCCTTGATGCGAAGTATGCCTATGGCATAGGTTTCGCCGCTCAACATAAAGGTAAGGTATTGCTGTTGTTCTTCAAGTTCATGGCTGTCGGCTGTGGCCGACAATGTCTGTGCTGATTGTGCCATCGCATTCATGCCCGTCTCCTAAAATCTTACGAATTCGGCTTCGTTAGGAGCCTGTTTTGCAGCCACCGTTTTTCTAACCGCAGGTTTGAACTGTTTGACATTGGTAGCCTTGGGCGCCGCACCGGCAATGTCGCCCACGGTAAAGAATGCCATCAGTTCCTGTAGCTGAGCCGCCTGTCCGCTCATCTCTTCCGAGGTGGCGGCCAACTCTTCCGATGAGCTGGCATTTTGCTGGGTAATCTGG
>CAZJOY010000283.1:0-5035 GCA_964547705.1 uncultured Methylobacter sp.
GTTGAGTTATTTTATCAACCTATCGGGCTGTCCGTTTTTATTAGACCACTACACTCCAAAATACCGAAAAACTTTAACTCAAGTACTTATTGCTCTGGCCGACTCCAATTGCCAAACCACGAAAAAAACCCATAACCATCGCTAGTAAGCGGTTGAGACTTGAAAAATCATCAGTTCGATAATCCTGCCAGGCAAATTGGGTAGTCATACTAATTGATTATATTGAATATTTACCTAAACATGGGACCCCCAATCAACTTTGAATAGGAGGTTACTATGAAGCTGATCAATGAATCATTGCTGGAAATAACCATCGATTTCTTAAAAGAAGTTCGAGAGAGTAGCGGAATCTGCCTTGTCGGATTGATAGAAGATCTTGAAAGTGTGATGCAATCACCGACCTTTAATGACGATAAACAAAAGCCCACCCGCAGACGCAGGTTAAGTGACCAAATAGATGATTGACCCTAATGGCTTTTATCCCCCGCCTTTACTCATCCTGCAATCATTAATTTTTTCATTACCAACAGTATTTGTCAGCCATGCAAAGTATGTTGCGCTGAACGTTCAAATCACCAATCAAGCTTAATCGGAGTATGGACAGCATTACTCGACTAAGTATCCAATATGGCCCCAGCACGTCCAGACCTTGCATTATCAATGCCCCAATATTCAGCAAGCGATAACGTTTTGATAAGTGTTCGTACATATCTCAAACTGCTGAATTAACGCTTAAACTAGCCCTCAATCAACATTGCTGGTTTAGTTAAACAATGACGCTTCATTCCTCTCAAGTAAGCCGCGCTGTCGATGGCGGCAGAATGTCCGCTATCAAGTCGAACTACCTGATTCCGGCTTTTTCATTCATTATCAGCGCCTATATGCTATTTGGCCGTTTGGGAGGCTGGCCGTTAATGTGGCCGGACGAAGGACGCAACGCTGAAGTCGCGCGAGAAATGAGCCACTCCCACTCCTGGCTGGTGCCAACTTATAACGGGCTTGTCTATCTTGATAAGCCGGCTTTTTACTTCAAAACTGTCGCGCTGTCTTTTTCGCTGTTCGGGGAGTCTGAAAGCGCCGCCCGGCTTTCTTCCGCTTTATTTGGATTTTCATTGCTTGTAGCGGTATTCCTGTTTTGCCGGAAAATGTACGACCAACGCACCGCCATTCTTGCCATGCTGATCATAGCGACGACACCGCTTTATATAACATTCTCGCGACTTGTCATTTTTGATATGTCTCTGGCCTTCTTTGTAAGTTCGACCATTTTCGCCTGCTTTCTGGCCGAGGAAGGCGAAACAAAACACAGGATGCATTGGTATCTGGTTGCGGCCTTATCGGCTGGAATAGCCACGCTGATTAAAGGTCCGGTGGGATTTATTATTCCCAGCCTCGTGGTGGTGGTCTTTAACGGGCTTGAAGGTAGGCTGGGAGTGATCAGACACACCTTTGCCCTGCGCAATTGGGCTGCTTTTTTAGCCATCGTGTTGCCATGGTTTATCGGCCTGTCGCTGCTGCGCCCCGATTTTCCTTATTACGGCATCATGAAGGAGTCGATTGCCCGCTTCACCACCCCCGAATTCCACCGCACAGCGCCTTTTTATTACTACGCGCCTATTATTTTAGGAACTTTTTTTGCCTGGAGTTTGCTGCTGCCGGAATCGATTATCACAGCTTGGCTGAAAAGAAAAAGCTGGTCTCGCGCCGATCGCCTGTTTATTGTCTGGGCTATCGCCGTCGTGTTGTTTTTCTCGGTTTCACAATCAAAACTGCCCGGCTATATTCTCACCTCAGTGGTTGCTCTTGGAATTTTGACCGCACGTATTTTTGCTATGGCATTGGACAACAGCACCGGACAAGCGGCTCGAACTGTCTGGCGCGGAACGATTCCATTATTTCTGTTAAGTACCTTGGCGGCCTTATTGATCGGCATTATCGCCTTTAACTCCGAACTACTTAAAAGCAGGCTCAGGTTTAAACATGAGCTGTTTGATCTTTTTATACCGACGTTTTTACCTATGGCGATATCGTTCGGTATCGTTGCGCTTCTTTCGGCACTCGCCTTCCGGACTCGTAATACGCGACTGATATTTGCCGCTTTTATAAGCTTTCCTTTACTGTTACTGAGCGTTAATTTCGATCTTTTAGCCCTTTATGCACAGAGCCGGTCCTCGCGCAGCTTAGCAGAACAAATCTCAAAAGATTTAACGCCCACTACCGAACTAGCCTGCTTGCAATGTCTACCCAATGGACTGCCGTTTTATCTCAAACGCTTAGTGACCGTATTAAGCAACGACGGAAATGAACTAACCAGCAACTATATCGTTTTTAACTTAAATTCAGGAAAGCCTTGGCCAAAAGGTCTCGTGCCGACAGCGCAATGGCATCATTGGCTTGCCACCCGCAATGACCCAATTTACCTGCTTGCCAAGAAAGACCGTCTGGCAGCGCTTAAAGATATTGCATTGGAGCATGGCGCAGAAGTAGTCGAGCTTGATGCCGACTATTTTGCGGCCTTGCTGCCCGCTCCGGCTAAAAAATAATATGTGCGGCATTTGCGGCGTAGTTGTCCATAACGGAATAGCGGAAAAGGATTTCGTACAGCTACAGCTTCCCCGGATGATTGATGCGTTAAAGCATCGAGGCCCTCATGATACCGGGATCAACAGCGATTCAACAGCACTGTTCGGCATGACCCGGCTCGCTATTCGAAGCTTAAACGACGGGAAACAACCGATTGTAGACTCTGCCAGCGGCGTGATGATGACTTGCAATGGCGAAATCGATAATCATCTTGAACTGCGCGAGTGGTTGCACGCCCGCGGAAGAACTGTTGAGCAAAGCATCGATGTAGCAGTCATTCCGGGCTTATACCTGGAACTCGGCGATGCGTTTGTGGAGCGGCTCAAAGGAGCGTTTGCTATCGCAATCTGGGACCCGCGCAATAAAAAACTGCTTCTTATCCGTGACCGGGCCGGCGAACGCCCGCTTTTTTTCTCAGCTAAAGACGGCATCGTTACTTTTAGCTCGCTAATATCCGCCCTGGTTATGCCGGCTTCGCATACCTTTAACATCTGCACCGACGCTGTTCACCGTTACATACAATCCGGTTTTTTTACTTCGCCGACAACCCCCTTCACTGACATTCAAAAAGTATCGCCGGGCGAAGTGGTAACGATAGATAGTACCGGCATTCAACGCAAACGTTATTGGCGTTGGAATATAGGACAGACAGCCAAACAGAGCGGTTCTTTGGATGCGTTTGACGAAATTTTCCGGGAATCCGTGCGTCGGCAAAGCGAAGTTGATGTCGATTTCGGCTTATTTTTAAGCGGCGGTGTTGATTCATCTCTAATTGCCGCCGTCACCCGATCCATTCATCCGGCATCTACACTCAAAGCTTACAGTCTCCGCTTCAGCGAAGCCTCGTATGATGAAGGGCATTACGCCGAACAAGTTGCCGATAGCCTCAATGTTGAGCCCGTAGCGGTTTGGGTGCATCCGGATGACTTTCCGCCAACTCTTGCCAAACTGGTACGGCAGGTCGGCGAACCCCTCGCAGATCCGGCATGGGTCCCCAGCGCTCTTTTGGCTAAGCGGGCGGCGCAAGATGTCCGCATCGCATTGGTTGGCGAAGGCGCGGATGAACTTTTTGGCGGGTATCCGACCTATTTTGGCGCTGGGCTTGCCAACCAATATGCCCGGTTTCCTTATTCCGTCCGATCACTGATACGACGAACCGTAGAAAGCTGGCCGCCCAGCGATAAAAAAGTAACACTGCCCTTTCTGCTTAAGCGCTTCATTCAGGGCGATGACTTAGATTTCCTGGGTCGCCATATGATCTGGAATTCCAGCATCTCCCCCGTGATCTTAGCCCGCTTGGGTGTAACGCCGCCATTGCTTGCGAGCCCCGGCAACCTATCGACAGCCATGCTGGATCGGCTTCAACAGCATGATCTGGAAACTTCGCTGGCGGAAGGATTGTTAACCAAAGCAGATCGGGCCGGCATGAAATCGGCTTTAGAACTGCGCGCGCCTTTTTTAGATCAGCACGTGATGGAATTTGCCGCCTCTCTGCCGGAAAAACAGCGCGTCCATCGCCTGCAAACCAAAGTTTTTTTAAAGCAGTATGCGTTACGGTATTTGCCTGCTGAAATCGTGCATCGCAAAAAGCGCGGACTTTCCGTACCCTTGAACAGTTGGCTGCGCGAGCCGCTTTACCAATGGGCCAAATCGAGATTAGCCTCCCCCCTGCTGAATCGCGTCGGCGTTAATCGTTACGTTGCCCAAGAACTATTGCAAGAACACAAACAACATAAGGCCGACCATAGCCGGTCAATCTGGACACTCATAGTGCTTAGCGAATGGCTAAAGTGGGTATCCGAAGAATACTTATTGCCCTATGACACACTCGATTAGTAATCCTTTGCACAATTTCCTATGGAGAGCTGCTTAGCGGCGAATCCCTTTACAGCTTAATTGAAAAACATCAGATTTCTGGAGGGGCTAGCCGGTCATTTTTATCGGCATACACATTATCAACAAGCTTCTTAAACCAGATAGGCCGAAAAATCACTATAAACAAACCTATCGTACCGGTGACGGGAAGTATAGGTATCAACATAAAGATAATAAGAACCAGGGCACATTTGATTCTGGAACCGATGGAGGACGCTATCATTTTTCTCTCCTTTGTCTGTTTTTTGAGATGTTAAAAGAATGTTTATCAATTGCCTAATATAGCCCTGTTTCATTAAATCGCAGACATAAAAAGCTCATGAAGTACACGCACAACGCAGATTACAGCCTGTCATCATGCGGCGGATTGCCTGACGGTGAATCAGCCTTACAGTTTTGGACCGCGGACAACACATTACTGCCATTAAGTTAAGACTTGATCCGTTCGCCCTGATCCTTCGGCTACGCTCAGGACTAAAGGCCTTGTCGAAGGGTGAGCGGAACAAGTCTTTAAGCAATTCATGGTTCGACAAAGCTCTCCTGAGTTTATCGAAGCCTGTCATGAGCTTGTCGAATG
>CAZJOY010000284.1:0-5018 GCA_964547705.1 uncultured Methylobacter sp.
GGGACCTATCGAAAGGATGATAATAAATGTCGGATATGACACTGTCGGCGAGAAACCTACGGCCGATATTTTTTCGTGCCTTTCGTGGACACTGCGTAATATCAATGAGTAAGTAAGTAAGATCTACCTACGAAATCCCTTCGATAGGGCGCGCCACGCGCGCATCCATCTAGTTCCCATTCATCCGTAACATCGGCAAGAATTTAACTTGCTGTGTACTCCAACGTACTGACTTCGATTAATTATCCACTTAAAGTCATTTAAAAATTTAACAGTTCAGCCGTCGCTCGATTTTTTGAATCGAGATCATTGCTTGTTTTCGATCATTCTGTCTTTAGGAGAATGCGATGAATCAACCTGACCCGCTTGAACATAACCTGAGTTTTGCCTCATTCCTCGGCCTGATATTTTCCAGCATGCTGACAGCCTGCGAGCCCACTGTCGAATCTTCACTTCAGCCGCAAGGGCAGCAGAAAACAGCCAAAACCCAAATGCTTGAGGTAGGGGCTGCGATACTGCAATCGAACTCACCATTAAAATCCTTGGATATTTACCTGGATGGTTTTCATGTCACTAAAGAAGATCCGAGTCATCAAATGGAGGCCCATCATTTCTGCCATCAAGTGAATGAAGATTTTGCCCAGTGCGCGCTGTTCGACGGCAACACCCGGCAGGCGAACCTGATCGGCATCGAATATATCATTTCCGAAACATTATTCGAGTCGCTGCCCGAACAAGAGAAAAACTATTGGCACCCGCATAATTACGAGATTCTGTCCGGTTATCTTATTGCGCCAGGCATTCCCGAAATCGCCGAAAAAATGCTGATGAAAGGGAAGATGAACAGCTACGGTAAAACTTGGCATGTCTGGAATTCCGCACCCTTTGGCAAAACCGGCGACAAAATACCCTTAGGCGAGCCCAGTCTGGAGTGGTCGTTTAACCACGACGGCGAGGCATTACCGGGTTTAATCGAGCAGCGAGACCGGCAACTGAAAATCATAACCAGCGAGCAGCGCAACAAGCGTACTGAATTAAATTCTTTGGCTAAGCCCCAGGTCGGTGTCGATGCGATAAAAGGGAAATTTCCATGGCCTACAACACCACTTTCAGGCGTTACGGATAAAAACACCGAGTCTTTGAAATAGCTGTAATAGCCAATAGAACAGGAGATAAGTCATGTCTACATCACTATCCGATGAAACGGACCGGGTTCGGCGACATACTCCCTCCGAGATTAAAGCTGAGTTGAGCAGCTTGTCTGCTCAAACGAAACTTATGCCCTTTGGGTATAACAAGCGCATCGATGCCGAAACCGACATTATTCTACAACGCTATACTTGCAGGGCTGGTGCCCGCCGGTGTCTGTGTTCCGCAGGCTCGGGATCAGGACGCAGGGCGAGATTGACCGCGAGAAATATATCCTAAAAGCGCTTCGCGGCGATTTTGCAGCCATTCTTAAGTTAAGGAGATGATAATGCGATCCGCTTATTTTAAAGCTGAGTCGAGCAGCTCGCCTGCTCAAACGAAACTTATGCCCTCTGGGTATAAGAAGATACTGACAGTCGTGTTTGGAATGTTTCTAGACAGTTGTCTGGTCGCATATGCAGAGACGCCAAGCCGATCTAACGATGCGATTGCCGATGCGCAAACGCCGAGAGCGGACCGAAGCGACAGGCCTGAGCAGAAGAAGACCGATCATGATCAATCAGACCTTTTCAATGCGCAGAAAGCTTCACCTTTATCCCCGACTTTGAAAGGCCAGCCGAAGGAGGGCAAAGTATCCGGTTTCGATTTCTTTCGCGACGGCTTGAATTCGGACCAGCCTTTTCAAAAGTTCGAAGACTCCATGAAAAAAGAGATTGCCGGTAAAGCCGATGTGATGGATGCGCAAAAAAAGTTGTTGGGGCAACGCTATAACCTGACGGTCAAGAACCGACCCCGAAGCCAAAATGTCTCGGGGAAAACCTTTGGCAGTAGGTCCCACGGCTCGACTGTCCGGCGGGATGACGTGGGATAAACTCGCCGAAACCGGTCCGGAAGAAATAAAGAAACAGGGAATATTTCCTTATCCTTCGCTGCCTCATCCGTTGCAGGCGAATGGCGGACAAGTTTTTCCGAAGATGCAGATCGACATGTTTCCGCGGCTCGAACGCTTCGATGTGGACTTCGATTTGCCTGAAGCTTTCCTGCCGGAGTTCCCACCCGCGATATTTTTAAACAACCGCCCGGAACTTGGCGATGTTTCCCGCGGCGAGATCGTCTCTATAAACAATTTCCATCGATTGTTTAAAGACATTCTGACGCCGGTGCAACTCGACGGTCTCAGGATGCTCGTGACACCGTTTCCGCAAGAGGAATTCAACGCGACCGATGATCGCAAGACCCGTGAGCCGAGCCTTGGCGTCACTTGTTTCGATTGCCATGTCAACGGTCATACGACCGGACAGTTCCATTTGAGCCCCGACATCCGGCCTCAGGAACGGCGCTTCCGGCTCGATACGACCAGTCTTAGAGGTCTGTTCAACCAGCAAATCCACGGTTCCAAGCGCAGCCTTCGTTCCGTTGAAGACTTTACCGAGTTTGAACAACGCACCGCTTATTTTAACGGCGATCCTATCCATGCCACGAAGAAGGGCATGAATATACTGGACCGCATCCCGGTCAGTCACATGGCGCAATTGCAGAACATGCTCGATTTTCCTCCGGCGCCGAAACTCGACCGGGCCACTAACAGGCTCGATCCTGCCAAAGCCACTGAAAGCGAGGCGCGCGGCGAAAAAGTCTTCTTTGGCAAAGGCCAATGTGCAAACTACCATGTGCCGCCAACCTATCTCGATCATCAAATGCACGACCTGCATCTTGAGCGCTTCCTGAAAGACGAGCCGGGCGATGGGCCGATCAAAACATTCACATTGCGAGGCATCAAGGATTCACCGCCATACTTGCATGACGGCCGAGCGCTTACGCTGGAAGATACCGTGGAGTTTTTCAATCTCGTGCTGCAACTTAAACTCAGCGCTCAGGAGAAGCAAGACCTGGTGGCGTTTATGCGTCAGTTGTAGCCGATGGCCATCTGCGTCTCATCACTGCCATCAAGTTATATGCGATGGGCGCGAATAAGTTCAGGCCTACAATAACTCAACTACGAGAACAAGGGTAAGCCTGGGCGATATGTGGAAAAAACGCTGTTCCCTGCTTGTGCACAAATAGCTTGTTTCAGCCAGCAGGGAATCGGTTTCAAGTGGAACTGGATGTTGAGGAAGCGTCCGTCGATAATTTAAGTAATGCTAGCCACGCTTCCGGGCTATTCAACGCTTTAAACCGCTTTATCTTCGGCATCTCAAAAGCTCTAAACTCTTTTTTCTTTTTTTGAGCTTGAATTATCATCTATCCGTATCACCTTGCTCTTGAATTGAGCAGCCAATCCATAAAAATAAAGGGTGCCAGATGCTCTCGTTCACTATCTGCGTAGGGATGCTGTCAAGGCGCGCCGCGCCTTAAGTCATAGGCATGCAGAGTATATAGACATAGAACGCCGCACGTCCAGCACTGCATTCCTTCACAGCGTGTAGGAACAATGAAAACCTTATCGAATTTATTATGACTGTACGTTATTTAATAATCTAAAAAGGGCTCCCTGTATTCACCAATTCTAGCTTCCGTACCAATAAGCAACGATGTAAACTTCGCCAAGACCTTCAAAATACTGTTACTTATTTTAATGCAAGTTAAGCTAAGTAATGAAAATTCAGGCGGGGAGATACGTATGCCGATTAAATGGGATTCAAGATTTAGCGTAGACAATTCCACTATCGATATGGAGCATAAGTTATTATTAACACTGCTTAATGCGTTAGAAGTAGTGCTACGTAACCCGCACGAAAAAGACTCTTTACGGTTTTTTGTCGATCAGCTATATGAGGCTGCTAAAGATCATTTTCATCATGAAGAAAAGCTGCAACTTAGGTATATGTTTCCTTATTATGAGGAAAATAAGCAAGGACATGAGGCGCTTATCGTTGAATTAGATGAGATTAGAAGTCAGATTTATGAATTTATTGAAAAGGCAGAATCTACACAGGATGAAGCTGACAGCATGAGTAAAAAAATTAACCATGTCTTGCGTGACTGGCTTGTCGACCACATTCTAAAATCAGATATGAAAATGAAAGGGTTTATGAATGACGCAAGATAAGCTCTAACTCCGGTGTAGGGGCTTAGCCTCACTGTCATTAAATTAAGGCTTTTAGTGAGCGCCGGTTCCCAATCCGGAGATTGGGAGCCAACTTAAAAGACAGGTAAGAATCCTGTTAGGGTTTAATATTGCTCTTTCCTTTCGACGACACCTTTGTCGTTGATAGACATCTTCCAATTTGCACCGTCGACTACAATATATATTTCGTAATCCTCGCCGGCACCATTAGGATTCGTGATCAATTCAGCTTTTTTCAGCTCGTATTTTGGAAAATGTTGTTTTAATGCTTCGATAGCGGCTGGAGAGATTTCACCCAGATTGTCTATTATCAATTCATTCGCAAACAGATGTCCTTTTTGAGTGAACAATTCCAGGTACGGCTCATTATTTTCTTCTTTGAAAGAAACTTCTAATAATTCTACGCCAAAATGTTTTTCATGGCTGGCTTGCAAATCATGGGCTTTCGGATGTCTTTTTAAAATTTCTTCTGTGACTTTTTCAGGAATAGCAACAGATGGGGCAGGTTCAGCTTTTACAGAAAAAGCCATGGCTAGCACCGAAATTCCGATGGCTGATATGATGAGTTTACGCATTTTTTCCTCGTTCGTGTTTAACAAAAAATATATCTGTTTGTAAGGCAGGGCGAATCCGGCTCTTATCATACTTAGATTTAGCTTATAAGTGTAATCGGATGCTGACAGGAATAGAACGGCATTATGTAGCAAACCACAAATTCCGAATGATACTCTTGTGGTGCGACGCACAATGTGTAGTGGTCTAATAAAAACGGACAGCCCGATAGGTTGATAAAATAACTCAA
>CAZJOY010000285.1:0-4956 GCA_964547705.1 uncultured Methylobacter sp.
GGTTGCTGCGTAACCAAGCTATAAGGCCCTGTTGACCGCGCATGCATCTTGTCATCAACCAAATGGTTCAACTTCAGCATATACATATAACCAACCGTAACTTCTCGCTCAAACGGTTCGCCTGTCAAGCCGTCATAAAGCGTAACCTGTCCATGCTCAGGCAAGTCAGCCAACTTTAACATAGTGCGAATATCTTCTTCACTTGCACCATCAAACACAGGAGTTGCCATAGGTACACCGCTAACAAGATTCTCCGCCATCTCCAAAATCTCTTGATCTGAAAACGAAGCCAAATCTTCCTTACGACCGCTACTGTTATAGATTTTGTCTAGATACTCCCTGATAGCACTAACTTTAGCCTTCTCCGCATCATATTTAGCTTCGAGCATCTTACCTATCTTGATCCCCAAACCTTTTGCTGCCCAGCCTAAATGTGTCTCCAACACCTGTCCGACGTTCATCCGCGAAGGTACACCTAATGGATTCAGGACAATATCAACCGGATTACCATCAGCCGTATATGGCATATCTTCAATTGGCCTAATCATGGAAATAACCCCTTTGTTTCCATGACGACCCGCCATTTTATCTCCTGGCTGAATACGTCTTTTAACCGCTAAATAAACCTTAACCATCTTCAGAACACCTGGCGCCAAATCATCACCCATGGTGATTTTTTTACGCTTGACTTCAAACTTTTCATCGAAGTCTTTTCTTTGTTGCTCTACCTGAGCAAGAACGGTTTCTAGCTGAAGATTGATCTCCTCATCCTTCATGCGGATTTTCAACCACTCTGAATGCTTCAAGCCATTAAGATAAGCTGGGGTTATTTCAGTTCCCGCCTTTAATTGACCGGGACCTGATTGAGCAACTTTTCCAATCAAAAGCTTGGCAACACGAGAAAAAATATCTTCTTCAAGAATTTTCAGCTGATCATCTAGATCTTTTCTATAACGTTTAATTTCTTCCTGCTCAATATCCAGAGCACGCTTATCTTTCTTCACGCCATCACGAGTGAAGACCTGAACATCAATAACTGTACCTTCAATGCTTCCTGGCACACGTAACGATGTATCTTTGACATCAGCGGCTTTCTCTCCGAAGATCGCCCGCAGTAGTTTTTCTTCAGGCGTTAATTGGGTCTCGCCTTTTGGAGTCACCTTACCAACCAGAATATCGCCGCCTTTTACTTCAGCACCAACATATACAATTCCTGATTCGTCAAGCTTGGACAATGCTTCTTCACTAACATTGGGTATATCTGCCGTAATTTCTTCCGGACTATGCTTTGTATCGCGCGCTACGCAAGTTTTTTCTTCAATATGAATCGTAGTAAAGCGATCTTCTTTAACAACACGCTCTGAAACTAAAATCGAATCTTCGAAGTTGTAACCATTCCATGGCATAAACGCAACCAACATGTTTTGACCTAAAGCCAATTCCCCCATATCCGTAGACGGGCCATCTGCCATAATATCGCCAGCCTGAACAATATCGCCCGGTTTTACTAATGGCTTTTGATTAATACACGTATTTTGATTCGAACGGGTATATTTAATCAGATTGTAGATATCAACACCTGGAGTGCCTGTTTCTGTCTCCGTATCGTTTACACGTACTACGATTCTAGCGGCATCAACAGCCTCAATCTTACCGCCACGAGCAGCAACCACGGTTACGCCCGAGTCTTTTGCAACTGTTCTTTCCATGCCCGTTCCCACTAATGGCTTTTCTGCCCTTAGCGTAGGAACAGCTTGACGCTGCATGTTAGACCCCATTAATGCACGGTTAGCGTCATCATGCTCAAGGAAAGGAATAATTGAAGCCGCTACAGATACAATTTGCTTAGAAGACACGTCCATGTACTGCACGGTATCAGACATAGCCAACGTAAACTCATCTTTGTGCCGGCAAGACACTAAGCCTTCAACCAATTTTCCGTTTGCATCCACGGCCACACTGGCCTGAGCAATAACAAACTCACCCTCTTCAATCGCTGATAAATAATCAACATGATCCGTTACTTTGCCGTCTACTACTTTTCTGTATGGTGTTTCCAAGAAACCATAGCTATTAGTACGCGCATAAACCGATAATGAGTTTATCAAACCGATGTTTGGACCTTCAGGAGTCTCAATAGGACATACACGGCCGTAATGCGTTGCATGTACGTCACGCACTTCAAATCCTGCGCGCTCTCTTGCCAAACCGCCTGGCCCCAAAGCCGATACGCGGCGTTTATGTGTCACCTGAGATAATGGATTATTTTGATCCATAAACTGTGACAATTGACTTGAACCAAAAAACTCTTTTACAGCGGCAGAAACCGGTTTTGCGTTGATTATTTCCTGAGGCATTAATCCTTCAGAATCTGCCAATGTTAAGCGCTCTTTAACTGCTCTTTCAACGCGAACCAATCCAACACGGAATTGGTTCTCGATCATTTCACCAACAGAACGAACCCGTCTGTTGCCTAGATGATCAATATCGTCGACATTACCGTTGCCGTTACGAATATCTATTAATTCTTTAAGTACATCAATGATGTCATCTTTAGTTAAAGTACCTGGACCGGTTGTTTCTTGACGCCCCAAACGACGGTTAAACTTCATCCGGCCTACGGTAGATAAGTCATATCGCTCATCAGTAAAAAAGAGGTTCTGGAAAAGATTTTCTGCCGATTCCTTAGTCGGTGGCTCACCTGGACGCATCATCCGGTATATTTCAACCAATGCTTCAAGACTATTGGTAGTCGTATCCAGCCTCATAGCATTAGATATATACGGACCTTTATCCAAATCATTGACAAACAGGGTATTTAGCTCAGTAATCCCACTTTCGACGCATTGATCTATTATTGCTACAGTAAGTTCGTCATTTACATTAGCAACCAACTCGCCTGTAGATCGGTCGATCAAATTATTTCCCAATATCTTCCCGACCAAGTATTCTTTTGGCACGTCGACTTCGGTTAAACCGGATTTAATCATTTCACGGATATGCTTAGCCGTAATTCGACGTCCCTCTTCAACCAATATCTGGCCATTTTTACTTTTAATATCAAAAGCTGCAATTTCACCACGCATACGCTCAGGGACGATATGGAAAATGCATTTTTGAGCATCGATAGTAAATTTATTCATCTCGAAGAAAATTTTGATCATTTCTTCGTTATCGTATCCTAATCCCCTCAGCAGGATAGTTGCGGGTATTTTTCTACGGCGATCAATTCGAACAAAAACGCAGTCTTTATGGTCAAATTCAAAATCCAACCATGAGCCACGGTAAGGGATAACCCTCGCATTAAATAACAGTTTTCCTGACGAGTGGGTCTTTCCTTTATCATGATCGAAGAAAACACCAGGAGAACGATGTAGCTGAGAGACAATTACCCGCTCGGTTCCATTAATGACAAACGTTCCATTGTCCGTCATCAAAGGCAGCTCACCCATGTATACTTCTTGTTCACGGATATCCTTGACTACTTTTGCATTTACTGATGCTTCTTTGTCATAGATAACCAGACGGACTAATACTCTTAAGGGTGCCGCATAGGTTGCGCCTCTTTGTTGGCACTCTCTTACATCAAAAACAGGCTCTCCCAATCTATATTTCACATACTCCAGCACTGCATATCCCGAGTGGCTTTCAATTGGAAAAACACTGGAGAATGCCGCATGCAATCCAGTATCTTCACGCTTTTCAGCTGTGACTCCCGATTGCAAAAAGCCCGCATATGAGTTAATTTGCGTTGCCAGAAGATAGGGAACATCAAGTACCTCAGTACCTTTCCCAAAGTTATTTCGAATACGCTTTTTTTCTGTAAAAGAGTAGGACATATCGCTTCCGAACCTTTTCGTCATAGATAATTTTCTACCGTGCAAATGGTGCAAACAGTAAAAGGCCGGCGACAAGATTGCCACCAGCCATACTTGGCAAAGACGCTTTATTTCAGCGCCTTTGCAATTGAGTCAAAATTTATTTGATTTCGACAGTAGCGCCTGCTTCAACAAGCTGCTTTTGTGCTTCTTCTGCTTCGGCTTTGGAAGCACCTTCTTTTAATACAGTTGGAACGCCTTCAACAGCATCTTTTGCTTCTTTCAAGCCTAAACCAGTGATACCGCGTACCGCTTTAATGACTGCAACTTTGTTATCACCAAAACCTGTCAGAACAACATCAAACTCAGTTTGTTCTTCTGCAACTGCAACTGCTGCTACTGGCGCGGCCGCTACAGCGACAGCTGCTGATACGCCAAATTTTTCTTCCATCGCTGAGATCAAGTCAACGATCTCCATAACGCTCATGTTTGAGACCGCTTCCAAGATATCTTCTTGCGAAATTGCCATTGTATGTTCCTCTAAAATAATAAGTTTTAAACTGGTTGGATTGTATAAATATTGCTTTGCAACGTCCGCTAATTATGCTGCTTCTTTTTGCTCTTTGAGAGCAGCCAAAGTACGTACCAATTTCGCTGTCGGCGCTTTCATTACAGACATTAACATAGCAATACCTTGATCGCGAGTTGGCAAGCTGGCCAATCGAGCAAGCTCAGAAGCGCCAAAAGCCTGTCCGCCAATAGCAACTATCTTGGTAATCAATTTATCATGAGTTTTGGAAAAATCACTGATTAAACGCGCTGCAGAACCAGGATCTTCCATTGAAAGTGCAATCAATAACGGACCTACTAGCCCACTTTGCATACATTCAAATTCAGTTCCTGCTACTGCCCGTTTTGCCAGTGTGTTTTTTACCACACGCAGATACACCCCTGTCTCTCTTGCCGTTTTACGCAGCTCGGTCAATTCCGTAACTGTCAATCCACGATATTCTGCTGCAATTGCAGAATGAGCTTTAGCGGCGTATATAGCGACTTCTTCTACGACAGCCTTTTTGCTATCTAAATTTAGTGCCACAGTTTACCTCCGGAATTTATCCCCAGAATTAATAAAAAGCAT
>CAZJOY010000286.1:0-4934 GCA_964547705.1 uncultured Methylobacter sp.
CCAAGGCGGCAGCCGAGAAAGCCAAAGCCGAAGCGGCTGCACAAGCCAAGGCCGAAGCAGAGAAAGCGGAAGCTGCCGCACAAGCGAAGGCAGAGGCTGCTAAAGCGAAAGCCGCAGAGCAAGCCAAGGCGGCAGCCGAGAAAGCCAAAGCCGAAGCGGCTGCACAAGCCAAGGCCGAGGCAGAGAGACAAGCAAAGGCCGCAGCAGAGAAAGCGAAAGCCGAAGCGGCTGCACAGGCTAAGGCCGAAGCAGAGAGGCAAGCAAAGATAGCTGCCGAAAAAGCGAAAGCCGAAGCGGCTGCTCAGGCCAAGGCCGAAGCAGAAAGGGCTGAGGCAGCAAGGATGGAGGCTGAGCAGGCTCGAATGGATGCAGAGCAAGATCAGTTGGCGATAAAAACTGCAGCGGCAGCCATTCGGCAAAAAGTAGCTCGAAGCTGGATTCGGCCGGTTTCTTCCTCAGAGGGATTAAAGTGTACAATTCAGGTCAGATTGATGCCTGACGGTACAGTAATTGATGCTGTCGTTGTTACTACAAGCGGCGATGAGATTTTTGACCGTTCAGCGGAAAATGCTGTACATAAAGCATCCCCACTTCCGGTGCCTAAAGATAAGGAACTGTCAGCTAAAGAATTTAAATCATTTAAGTTTTTGTTTGATCCAGATCGTTCCAGATAATCAGAAACAAGGTATTATTATCACAAAGATGCTATTGATGAATATTAACGTCAATCATTTAATGATCGTTTTCAGTTAAGTTACTGAGGTAAACAAGTGAGTTTTTTTAAAAGAATTTTATTGATTGGCCTGATTAGTTTCTATATGCCAAATAGCTATGCGGAGATGACGATTGAAATTACTGAAGGTATTGAGAGTGCCTTGCCTATTTCAATAGTTCCTTTTGCTATGCAAGGGCCGTCTGGCGTTCCTGTTGATGTTAGCTTTGTCGTTGATGCCGATTTAGGCCGTAGTGGCTATTTTAAGACGTTGGATAAACAAAGTATGCCGGCTAGGCCGAGCACTGCCGAAGCGGTTCAGTTTAAGGATTGGCAGGCTATAGGTCAGAATTATCTGGTTATCGGGCAGGTGATTGAAGATCATGGGCAATACAATGTTCAATTTCAATTGTTTGATGTCTATAAGGGCGAACAGCTGATGGGTTACCGAATGACATCATCAGCGGGTGATTTACGCAGAACGGCCCATCATATTAGCGACCTGATCTTTGAAAAATTAACCGGTAAAAAAGGCGTTTTTAGTGGCCGAATAGCCTATATTACTAGTAGCAAGCAAGGCAGACAAAGCAATCATAAGCTTCAAGTTTCAGATGCAGATGGATTTAATGCACAAACAATAGCTTCATCTGTAGAGCCATTGATGTCTCCCGCATGGTCACCTGATGGGAGAAAAATAGCCTATGTGTCATTTGAGAAAAAATCAGCAGCAGTCTATATCCAGACTTTAGCTACAGGAGAGAGAGTCAGGGTTGCTGAGTTCCCGGGCATCAATGGTGCGCCTTCATGGTCGCCCGATGGGGCAAAGTTGGCGTTGACCTTATCTAAAGACGGCAATCCAGATATTTTTATCTTAAATTTAGTGACGCGTTCTTTAACTAAATTGACTAGAAGTTTTGCAATTGATACCGAGCCGACTTGGTCTCCCGATGGCAGCAGTATAGTTTTTACCTCGGATCGGGGCGGAAAGCCGCAGTTGTATATTATGTCGAGCCAAGGCGGCGACGAAAGGAGGCTGACATTCTCAGGAAATTATAATGCCAGGGCCAGCTTTTCACCGGATGGCAGAAGTATAGCTATGGTGCATGGCAATGGCAGTGATTATCGTATTGCCGTTATGGATTTGGCGACTAAGTCGGTTAATGTTATTACTGATGGCCGATCAGATGAATCTCCAAGTTTTGCACCGAATGGCAGTATGATTTTATATGCTTCCCGAAAAGGCAGTGCAGGTTACTTATCGGCTGTATCATTGGATGGTAAAATGCAACAGAAGCTGGTGTTTGATAGCAATGAAATTCGCGAACCGGCGTGGTCGCCCTAGTTTGGTCGGACATAGCACGATTTTTATATATTATTTTGGAAATTAAAAATGAAATTGAATAAGACAGTATTGGCATTAGCAATAAGCGCAGTAATCCTCTCGGGTTGTAGTGAAGATGAAAAAGATGCAAGTCTGACTGATGGCACTCAAAATGCCGCCAGCGGTATCAACGATGCATCAACCCGTGGATTAAGAAATGGATCAGGCTTGTCCGGATCGGAAATGAATGCTTCGGGAATGTATCCCAATGCCGGTATAGGTCCAGAATTCAGTGATCCAAATAACCCACTGTCAAAAAGCACTATCTATTTTATGCTAGATAGCAGTCAGGTTCAGGACGACTTTGTGCCTGTCATTGCAGCTCATGCGCAATATTTAGTGGCTCATCCTGGTCAACGCGTTGTGATGGAAGGCCATGGCGATGAACGTGGTTCTCGTGAATACAATATTGCACTGGGTGAACAGCGCGCAAAATCAGTAGCAAGTATGATGAAAGTTCAAGGTGTTGCCGATGGGCAGTTAGAAATCGTCAGTTACGGCGAAGAAAAGCCTGCGTCAGAAGGGCATGACGAAGCTTCGTGGGAGCTTAATCGTCGCGTTGAGTTAGTCTATCAAGGCAAATAAATGAAATCTCGTCTTCTCCTGTTGTTGTGGGTTTGTAACGCTGTTCAAGCAGAATCATTACCGCCAGTTATTGATAACTCAATGTATCCAGCCGGTGAGGTTAGTACTGTAAAGCCCTCATCGGCTAATGCACTGTATGAAATAATGGGGCGGCTGGAGCAACTGCAAGGCGAAGTACAACAACTCACCGGTAAGGTAGAAGAGCAGGCAAATCTTATTGCCGAGATGAAAAAGTCTCAAGGTACAATTTATTCCGACGTTGATGAGCGAATAAATAAACTTGAGAAGAAAGCTGAAGGTGTTAAGCCATCGGCCGCTGAAAGCGTCCCAGTGCAAGAAGGTGCCGTTGGTGTCGAAGCTAAAGTGGAGCCTCAAGTTGCGGCTCCGGCCGTAGCTTCAGAGGCTAAGCAGGCTCCCGTTCAAAAGCAAGAGACCGGGCAAGTCTCTGCTCCTGCGGGTGATGAGAAGCAACAATATCAACAAGCCTATGAAGCGCTTAGAAATGGCCATACAGCCCAGGCAATTGCTGAATTCAATGGGTTGTTGAGTAAAAATCCGAAGGGTGAGTCTGCAAATAATGCCCAATATTGGCTAGGTGAGGCCTATAGGGTTAATCAGGACATTGATTCAGCACGTAAAGCTTTTAACGGTGTAATTGAAAATTATCCGGGGAGCACAAAAGTGCCGGATGCTCTGTTGAAGTTAGGTACCATCGAGGTTGAACAAAAAAATCCTGCCAAAGCGCGTGAATATTTAACACGCGTTACAGTAGACTTTCCCAGTTCGACAGCGGCCCGGTTGGCGGCAAAGAAATTGCTTTTGCTTGATGATGTTAAACAGTAGTCGTGAGTTTATTACGTATAACTGAAATTTTCTATTCGTTACAGGGCGAGTCAAATACGGTAGGGCTACCCACCGTGTTTATTCGACTTACCGGCTGTCCGTTAAGATGCATCTATTGTGATACGGCCTATGCTTTTACTGGAGGCAAGAAAATAGAGATTGATGCCATTCTTGCGGAAGTTGAGCAATATGGAGCTCGATATATTACCGTAACTGGCGGTGAGCCATTGGCTCAGCCGGGCTGTCTTGACTTAATGAGCAAATTGCTTGAAAAAGGCTATGTAGTCTCGCTTGAAACCAGCGGAGCGCTTGATGTGTCGGAAGTCGATCCACGCGTTATTAAAGTTATGGATCTTAAAACACCGAGTTCGGGTGAGTTAAGCAAAAATCGTTATCAAAATATCCAACACCTAGACGCAAAAGACCAAGTTAAGTTTGTGATTGGCAATGACAATGACTACGAGTGGTCAAAATCCATATTAGCAGAATATGATTTGCTTAATCTTTGTGAAATATTGTTCTCACCTGTGATGGGGCAGCAAAATCCGACCGTGCTTGCCGAAAAAATCCTAAAAGATAGATTACCTGTTCGTTTTCAAATTCAACTACATAAGATACTTTGGGATGATGCTCAAGGTAAATAAATCAACATGCAAAAAAAAGCTATAGTCCTTTTATCTGGAGGATTAGATTCAATTACCGTACTTGCTCTTGCAAAAAAGCAGGGATTCAAATGTTATGCCTTAAGTTTTGATTATGGTCAGCGGCATAATGCCGAACTGATAGCAGCCGCGCATATAGCGGCAGATTATCAAGTCGAAGATCATAAAATTATCAAATTGGGTTTAAGCTCGATCGGCGGCTCTGCTCTGACCGATGAGCATATCGCCGTGCCTCAGGTTCCACAAGATGGCATACCGGTAACCTATGTGCCCGCAAGAAACACTATTTTCCTTTCCTTTGCTTTAGGCTGGGCAGAAGTTTTAAATTTAACTGATATTTTTATTGGGGTTAATGCCGTCGATTATTCAGGCTATCCCGATTGTAGGCCAGAATTTATAAAAGCATTTCAACAATTAGCAAACCTTGCCACCAAGGCTGGTGTAGAAGGCGAGCATTTTGCGATACATACCCCGCTAATCGCGTTGAGCAAGGCGGAAATTATTAAGCAGGGTGTTGAGTTAGGTGTCGATTATCAGCGTACAGTTTCCTGTTATTCGGCGGATGAGCAAGGTCGCGCTTGCCAAGTATGTGATGCTTGTCGTCTAAGAAAGGCCGGATTTAATGAGGCTGGAATAAAAGATCCAACTCGGTATCAAAAAAGTTGACATAATTAAATTAATCAGTATAATAGGCATTCTTTGTTGGGTCGTTAGCTCAGCCGGTAGAGCACCGCACTTTTAATGCGATGGT